>PUMX01000068.1 GCA_003552485.1 Candidatus Hydrogenedentota bacterium | reverse complement strand
TCAACTGATAAACAACATGCCCCGAAAATGCCTCGCCGATCTAACGCCCAACGAAATCTTCCAAATACAACGGCAAAACCTCCGTGTTGCACTTGGCTCTTGAATCTGGCCCGTTCGCCGTCTTCAACAATGACCCACGACGCCCGTTTGTGTGGCAAGGGCCCCGTGAGTGGCTGGCGCCTTAGGCGGTTACTCCCTTGCTATACGTGGGCGCATGAAGTTTATGTCTGTGGCCCCGCGATGCCCGACTTGGGAATGTCCACGTGGCGGCCTAGCACTTTGCTGAGGTCGACGGCGGGCAGTTCCGGGGTACCCGTCACGATCTCTTTGGATCCGTCGGGAAGCAGTATGAACGTGTCCTCGGATTTGACGCCTACGGCGCTGGGGTTCCAAGCAAAGGCCTGGCCAAGCTTGACGTCCATGCCGGCGTGCTCTTTGAGTAGTTCCGGCCATTGGGGATCAGCGATGGGGAATGTCGAACCGGGCGTCCCCTTGGCGGTGCGGGCGGAATAGCCGGTTGGCCCGCCTTGATGGTGATTGTGCCATTCGTTTTCGGGGAAACCCAGCTCTTTATAGGCGGCCTGACACGCGGCGAACACGTCCCCAAGCGTCTTGCCGGGCGCGGTGGCCTCCTGCATCAGCGCGTCCACGCCGCAGATTCGTTCGAATGCGTCGGAAATGTTGGCGTGCAGCTCGCCAACCCGTTTGAAGCGAGTCATGGAGACAATAACGCCTTCCCGCTGAAAGCACCCCACGACCATCACGTAGTTGCGCACCTTGCGTTCCCCCTTGTCCTCGCTGAGTAAGTCGGCGCAGGTGGGAAGCGGATGCCGGTACGAGGCGATTCGGTCGTCCGCAGCCACGAGGCACACGGGCAGCAGGCACCGCCGTTGCGCCGCTTCGGCCGTCAACGTAGCGGCGATGTCGGCTTCAGCCTGGCCCGCTTCGATCGCCTGAATGGCCGCGGTCATGGCTTCTGCGCCCAAGGCGCCGAGCCGGCGGTATTTTTCGAGTTCGGCTTCGGTCAGCAACGAACGCAGATAGGCGAGTTCCGCGTTCACGTTGGAGCCGACTGCGCCGGTGTCAGAGACGATGTTGCCGGAAAAATGACGCTTGGCCACATCCGCGTCGCTGTCTTCGAACCAAAGAAACTCTCGGACTTCACTGGTTATCTCGGCAAGCTCTTCCGTCATAATGCGGGATGTTTCAATATTGTTGCCCACATAATAGGCATTGGCGTCGGCGTCCACGAACAATGAACAGGCGCCTTGTTCAGCCGCGAAGTTGACATAGTTCCGCTTGCCCCCAGTGGCCATGGCGAAGTTATCGGCTCGGGAAAGCAAGACGCCGTCGTATTGGTTTTTGCGCAGGAATGCTTGAATCAGGCCCAGCCGCACACGGAATAGCTCAACGCCGTGCATACGTGAATCTCCTTCTTTACTGTTCGAGGCTTTTGCGTTGCCCGTCGTCAGCGGGCGTTGTAGGTTATCGGTGCAGGGACGCGGACGCGTTTGGCGCCACCCGCCGGTATCATCGGTCTCGTGCTTGCTACATTTGGCCAGTGTACCCCACACCGGCCGTGCGCTCAACGACGTGTTCGTTGGCGCCGCGCGGCTCGGTGCAGCACCTGATATGTCTTTGCCGCGCACTGTTCCCAAGTCAACCCCGCAATAGCAGCCCGGCCAGCGCGTATGCGCCGCTGCCGCTGTTCCGATTCCTCCCTTAACGCCCGGCGAATCATGGACAGCATGGAACTGGCGCTGCCCGCGTTGAAGTACAAGGGGGCTTCGCCCGCTACCTCCGCGATGCCGCCCGTTCGCGAGGTGACCACTACCGCGCCCGCAGAAAGCGCCTCGGCTATAGCAAAACCCGCGGTGTCTTGGGATGCGGGGTAGACAAACGCCGCGCAATGCTGATAGAGGCCCGCGAGTTGGGAATCGGGAAGCCGCTCGAATCGAAGCGCATTGGGTCCCCAGTCTGCGGGTTCGCCTTCCGTAGCTCGGCCCACCAGCACAAGCGTGTGCGGGTACTCCTTGAGAAGGCTTTGATGGGCTTCCAGTAGTATGTCCCCGTTGGTGGCCAGAGCGCCGCTGCACAACAGAAACGGTTGCTCGACGCACGGCTGCGAGGTCTCCGCTATTCGCGGATCGACGCCGAAACGCACCGCTGCTATCCGGTCCATGGCTGCGCCGAACCCATCGAGCAGGCCGCGGCGCGTGGATTCGTTGGGCGCCAGAATTGCCGCCGCCGACGCGCAAGCCTGGCGGACGCGCCGTTGCGCCGCTTTCTGGCGCCGTTGCAGGAACGAGGCCGGTTGGCGCCACGCGCGTAACCCGAGGCTCCACAGCACGACAGGTACAGAGGCTTTCTCCGGCGCGCAGTGTAGCGGTGTAAGCAAAACATCCGGCTTGTGTTCGGAGACGGCGCGTTCGATGTCGCGCGTATAAGGCCAGAGTCCCGAGGCGTCTGGGCCGTTTACCCTGTTGACGCATACGCGGTCCCACGGCGCAAAAGCGTCGTGGTTCTCGGGCGAGGTCAGCAGAACGAATTCGAAGTCTTTGTCGCTGGCTTGCAAGTGCGGCAACAGGCCCGATACGAAAGCGGTGTCCTCACTGCCTAGAGGCGGCGGCAGCGTAATGGCGTTAACAGTTACTCGCATTGAAACTGCTCAGTGTGCCCAATCAGAACGCAGGATACGCGGGCAACACCTGCCGATCCCCCTGTCCATTCCAAGTTCCTGCGAATTGCGTTTCCAAGGTGGGAATCATGTTTCACTGCGGGGAATCCCTGTAAGTGCAAGCAATCGATCGCGAAAGTCACTGTGTGCATCATTCTCTGTATTGCAAATCTCGTCGATCGTATAGAAGCGATCCGTGGATGGCGACTCGCGTCCCGCCAGGTCGGTGTCCAGTGAGTCCACATTTAGAATGGTCCAGCATTCGGTAAAACCTTTCTTTCTTGCTTTCTGATGGCTTTTCTCCGCCTCGCCAAGCCGATTATGAACGTTCGAGTAATCTGTGCCGGCCTTAACTTCTATTGCGATGATATTCCGATACGATTCCAGACTCAGTTCTTCATAAATGGCGATATCCGGGTCTGCTGAAAACTGAATAAACACATCCCGCCCGGAAGCATTCTTGATGTCTATGCTACGACTGCTATGCCGAACGATCTTGTGTTGAACGATGTCTCGAACTAGCTCAAAAACAACTACAATGCCAGCACTACCCTTCCGTACATTTGCTCCACCGCGAAGCTGAGGTCCAAGCGTTAACAACGTCAGGTTGTCGAGGAAACGCTGGTTCATGTTCGCTGCGTCTAGCCCGGCCAGAAGGGCTGAGGCTGATCTAACAAGTTGCGTGCATAACAGAGGCAGGTTATGGCGGTTGGACTCAGTCAACGCTCCTCGCTTTTCCATGCCTGCGAACCGGGCAACACCCGTGGCTCGTGTATAAAAAGCCTTCTGGCTAAACCCTAGCAAAAGCCTGTAATAACCCAAAAGTCTTGGATCAACTGACAAAATGGAAGGTGTTGCGAACAGAAGTTCGCCGCGAAGGCCCTTTGACGCCAGCAACTTGAGATCGTCTTCGGGAACGAATGAACATAACTCCTGGTCCAAGACTTGGAGACTCATTCCTTCAACGGCATGACCAAGAGCCTCCTGCAAGTAGGTATCTCGTATTTCGCCTAGAGATTTTGCGAAATCTATCTGAAGCTCTGGCAAGGGTACGGTAATTATGACACTACTCATCGAAATGCAGTTCCGCCTGTGCTGTCTCAGCTACGAGCCGCTTCACGGCCAGCTCAACGTATTCTTCATGCAGTTCTATCCCCACATACTTGCGCCGCAATTTCTCGCAAACCACGCCCACGGTTCCCGTGCCAAAAAAAGGGTCCAACACGAAATCGCCGGACCTAGAACTAGCGAAAATGCAGGGCTCAATCAATCTAGGCGGAAAAGTAGCAAAATGGGCCTCCTTGCAAGGGTGAGTATTGACGTCCCAAACAGTTCGCCTATTACGAAGCCTGCCGCTAACGCCATTGCTTTCCATGATCGCCTCAGCATCATAGTAGTAGTGGTCGTTCTTTGTTAACATAAAAATATACTCGTGGGCTCGGGTCGGTCTATCTCTAACACTCTCCGGCATGGCGTTTGGTTTGTTCCAAATAACGTCCGCCCGCAAATACCAACCGTCCTCCTGCAAAGCCAATGCCAATCGCCATGGGATCCCAAGCAGATCCTTGGGCTTCAACCCTTCCGGAGTCTGCGGGCGGACCGTCATAGCCCGTGCGGGGTTCTTCTTGTCCGGCGCGCGCCATCCTCGGTTTCCGCTTGTGTATCCGTCACCGATGTTCAACCAGAGTGTGCCATCTTCCTTTAATACTCTATGCACTTCCCGGAACACCGCGACGAGCCTATCAATGAACTCCGGCAGCGTAGGCTCCAGTCCGATCTGTCCTTCATAAGCGTAGTCGCGAAGCCCCCAATAGGGCGGTGACGTTACGGCGCATTGCACGGACTTCGCCGGTAAACGGGCCAGGACGTGAATGGCGTCGCCATGAAAGATGGTGGACTCCAGCAAAGATACGCGTCTTGGTATCCCATCTTCGATTCTTTCCACGCGTAGGCTCAATGGTATACTCCTCAATACGCAGTGGAGGCCTCGGTTTTCCTGCCAATCGATGTAATCATACCGCTTTCGCCTTGCCGGCCGCCAGACCGAGCTTCGGGGCTAGGTATTGGCCGGTGTAAGAGTGGGACTGCGCCGCCACGTCTTCGGGTGCGCCTTCAGCGATGACCTTGCCGCCTCCATGACCGCCTTCGGGGCCAAGGTCAATGATCCAGTCGGCCGTCTTGATGACGTCAAGGTCTTGTTCGATGACAATGACCGTATTCCCGTGGTCGACGAGGCGATGCAACACAGACAGCAATTTCTCGACGTCGACGGGATGCAGGCCGGTGGTTGGCTCATCGAGAATGTATAGCGTGCGGCCGGTTTGGCGCTTGGATAGTTCGGTGGCGAGCTTGACGCGTTGGGCTTCGCCGCCGGACAGCGTTGTGGCGGACTGGCCGAGCTTGATGTAGCCAAGGCCGACATCGCGCAGGGTCTCGAGTTTGCGCGAAATCATGGGAATCTTTCGGAAGAACTCGCAGCCTTCTTCGACGGTCATGTCGAGTACTTCGGCGATACTCTTACCCTTATAAAGGATTTCGAGAGTATCCCGGTTGTAGCGCGCTCCTTTGCAGACCTCACACGGCACATGCACGTCGGGCAGAAAATGCATTTCAATGGTGATGACCCCATCGCCCTGGCAGTTTTCGCAACGGCCGCCTTTCACGTTGAAGCTGAACCGCCCTGGTTTGTAACCACGGCTCCGGGCCTCGGGCACTTTCGCGAACAGCTCCCGAATGGGGGTGAACAGCCCCGTGTACGTGGCTGGATTCGACCGCGGCGTGCGGCCGATGGGGGATTGGTCGATGTCGATGACCTTGTCAATATGTTCGAGGCCCTCGATGCGCTCGTGCTTGCCGGGACGCGCTTTGTGGCTGTCATGGAGCGCGCGCATAGCGGCGGGATACAGGGTCTCGTTGACAAGGCTCGACTTGCCGGAGCCCGATACGCCTGTCACGCCAATGAACACGCCCATAGGGAATTCCACGTCAATGTTGTGAAGGTTGTTGTGTTGCGCGCCGACGATGCGGATGCTCTTCCCGTTTGACCGTCGCCGTGTTTCCGGCACATGGATGGCGAACGTTCCCGACAGGAACTGGCCGGTGTACGAGCGTTTGTTGCGCGCTACCTGCTTCGGCGTGCCTTGCGCCACCACATGTCCGCCGTGAATGCCCGCGCCGGGGCCCAGGTCGAGCACGTAGTCAGCGCGGCGGATGGTGTCTTCGTCATGTTCGACGACAATAACGGTGTTGCCCAGCTCGCGCAGGCGCTCCAGGGTCTGAATCAGCTTCAGGTTGTCGCGTTGATGCAATCCGATACTGGGTTCATCAAGGATGTACAACACGCCCACCAGGCCCGAGCCGATCTGCGTCGCCAGGCGGATACGCTGTGATTCACCGCCGGACAGCGTGCCGGCGGTGCGGTCCAGAGACAGGTAGTCGAGGCCCACGTTAACAAGGAACGTCAGGCGTTCGCGGATTTCCTTGAGGACGCGCTCAGCGATGCGGTGCTGCGTCTCGGTCAGTTCTATTTCGTCGAAGAACGTTCGCGCTTCGCCGATCGACATGGCAGTCACTTGAGTGATGGTGTGATCCGCCACACGCACGGCCCGCGATTCGGGGCGCAACCGCGCGCCTCCGCATTCCGGGCATGGTTTGCTCGCCATGAACTCGGCGATCATGTCGCGCGCGTTTTGTGACTCGGTCTCGCGATAGCGGCGTTCGAGGTTCGGGATGACGCCCTCGAACGGGTAACGCATGTCTTTCTTGTTGCGGCGCTTGTTTTCGGAGAAGTCGATGAGTTCATCGCCGGAGCCATAAAGTATGACTTCGCGCACGGGCTCCGGCAGCGTGCGCCACGGGGTGGTGATACGCTGCTTGTAATGCTTGCACACGGCCTTCAATGCGCGCCGGTACATGCCGTCAAGGACCCGTCGCATGCTCCATGGCTTCACCGCGCCTTCGGCGATGCTCAAGTGAGGATCGGGCACGACAAGGTCCGGATCAACCTCGATCTTCGTGCCGATGCCCGTGCAAACGGGACATGCGCCACTAGGGTTGTTGAAGGAGAACTTGCGCGGACTCAGCTCTTCGAAGCTGATGCCGCAATCCGCGCACGCGAAATGCTCGCTGAGCAGCATTTCCGACTGCCCGCCCTCGGCTTCCTCCATCCAAACCCGGAGCATGCCTTGGCCAAGCTTCAGCGCTGTCTCCACGGAGTCAGTCAACCGCTTTTGAATACCTTCCTTAATGACGAGCCGATCGACAACCACTTCGATCGTGTGTTGCACGTAACGTTCGAGCTCCGGGACCTCGTCGAGGATGTAGAATTCACCGTCGACTCGCACACGCGAAAACCCCTGCCGGCGCACGTCATCAAACACCTTCTGGTACGTGCCCTTGCGCTGGCGCACGAGCGGCGCGAGAAGTTGCACGCGCGCGCCCTCGGGCAGCGTCTGAAGCTGGTCGACAATCGACTGTGGCGTCTGCGCCTCGATGACCTTCCCACATTGGTAGCAGTGTGGCGTGCCGGCGCGCGAGAAAAGCAGGCGCAGGTAGTCGTAGATCTCCGTTACCGTGCCCACCGTCGACCGCGGATTACGTTGCGTCGTCTTCTGTTCGATAGAAATCGCCGGGCTCAGGCCCTCGATGTAGTCCACGTCGGGCTTTTCCATCTGATCCAGAAACTGCCTGGCATAGGCCGACAGGCTCTCGACATAGCGCCGCTGGCCCTCGGCGTAGATGGTGTCGAAAGCCAGGCTCGACTTGCCGGAACCGCTCAGGCCCGTGACCACCACCAGCTTGTTCCGCGGGATGGTCACGTGCAGATTCGCCAGATTATGTTCCCGGGCGCCGCGAATATGAATCACGTCACGGCCCCCGTTTGGCTTTGATGGCATACGGGAAGAAAACTCCAGGTTGGCGTCACGAAGCGCCCCAAGCGCGCTTCACGAATCTCCTCTACATGATACTACGCCGATACCGGCGCGGCCAAGGGGGCGCAGCAAAGCGGGGCGAGCTCCAGCGCATCGTACTAAACATCTTCCTCGGTTTATCCGT
>PUMX01000324.1 GCA_003552485.1 Candidatus Hydrogenedentota bacterium | reverse complement strand
GGCGCATCGGAGGAACCGCATTCCAAACGTCCTCGGCGGACCAGCCGGCCACGGTTGCTTCCGCCTGGCCGCGCTGGTAGCCGCCGAACGCCTCAAAGCCGATTTCCTGGCCTTCGTTCAACGCGGCGCGCACGCCGAGGCGATCGCCGTCGCCAATGCCTGCGATATCGAGGCGTCCCTCATACAGGCGTTCGCCGGCTTCGCCAGCCCGCAGGTTCTCAATGCGACAGCGGATCTCCGATGGGCGCGCGTCCAAGCGGTCGGGCCCGATGGTCATCGCGGCGGTGCTGCCTGAGGCGTCGAGCCGGTCGAACGCAATGGGTATGGGGAGCAAAGCGTCTTCGCCGCCGGGCAGATCGAGACCGTCGATGAAGCACTTTTCCAGGCTCATGTCGATGTGGGTATCGCCGCCGCCCCATTGGACGCTCCCGTGGCTTTGTATAAGAAGCCAGCCTGGCAGTTGGGCGTATAGCGGGCGCCACATTACTTCATTGGGGCCGTAGCGAAACGCGGCGTCGAGTTCCCCGTGTTCGAAATCCAGAGGGAACGGCAGGTCAGCGCGCCGCACATAACCGCTGAGGTCCGCGCCGCCCGCGGTTAACGAGAGCTCGTCGAGTGCGGCGATATGCGCTTCGACGTGTAGCCCGTCAATGGCCAGTTCCATGTCCGGCAGCGCGGCTTCAGCGCCGATGTGACGCACACGCACGACCTCGGGTACGAAGGCGAGGATATCAAACAGGCGCGCCATGGGCTCTTCCGGCTCGATGGGATCGGCGGGGCGGTCCAGCAAGAACGCGTAGTTTGCTGGATGGGCATAGAGGTCAACGGCGCCGATTTCCACCAACGGCACGCGCCGGCCGCTCGGCGAACGCAGGCGGTAATGTATTACGATATCTTCGACGCGAACCAGCGGCCGGTCGGTCGCCGGGTCGTCTTCGGGCGCATGCAGCGTGAGGTAATCGACCGTAATGGTTCGGCCCCAGCGGATGCCGCCCACATCGACCTGACCGCCGGAAACGATGGCGCCGGCCGTGCGCACAAGCCACGCCTGCGGCCAACCGCTCCACAGGGCGGCGGCGAGCGCCACAAAGACAATAGCCGCCGCCGCCGCGACCCAGCGCAGCGCGCGGCGTTTCCGGCGCAATGGTTCGTCCAATCGCGCATCACTGGACATGGGCCGTTACGCTGCGTCGTCCTCATTCTCGGCCAGTTCGATCTCGATCTGGCCAATGACAGGCAGGAGCATCGTCTGCTCGAAGATGTCGCCTTCCGACAGCTTGATGTGCGTGGCGTCGGCGAAGACTTGGCCGAATGTGGGGTCCACGTCGATCCATTCGCCCAGCCATACCTTGGCCCACTGATGAAAATAGAAACCCGGCTCAGGCGTGTCCACATAGATGAGGCCGCCTACTTCGCGCGCGGGAATCCCCGAGGCCCGGCACAGCGCGACGAAAAGCACGGTGTACTCCGTGCAATCGCCCTCCATCGAGTCCAGTACATCAAGCGCGTTGCTCAACTGCGCCGAAAAACTCGTGCGCATGTTCTCGTAAACCCATTGCGTAATCTGCTCGACGGCCTTGAGCGCGTCGGTTTCATCACCGACGATGGCCTCAGCCTGCTCGATAATCCGCTCGTTATCGCTCTGCACAAAACGCGTCGCCTCGAGCCAACGCGCCACGTCTTCATTTTCGATGGGCAGCGAAGGCGGTTCGATACTGTCCTCGTTGGCGCGCCGAGCCTCGAAGAGAAAGCGGCCATCTTCAATTTCCTCGATGCTCTGCCGCGCGTCGTTGTAGAGATGCTCTTCTCTTAGGGGACCGTCAATATGCAAGGTTAGCCGCTCGCGCGTGCGGGGATTCTCGATAGGCGCGTCCACCATTGCAGCGTTCGAGACGATCACGTCATTGGTATAGTCCACGTCACGCGCCAGTTCCTCGGGTTCGAGCCGCATGGTAATCAGCGACATCTGGTCTTCAAGGGTCTTGCCGTCCTCGGTGATATAGGCCACGCTCTCCATGCTGAGCGGCGTGTCCGTCGTGCTCATATCGAGACTGGTCTCCACCTGGTAAACCTTCGTTTCCACCCCGTGCAACACGCGCTCCTCGACGCCGGTGATACGGCTGACGCCGTCAATCTCCTGCGCCTGCATGGGTTCGAACAAGCTGAAGGTGATCTGATCGCCCACCCGGGCCTCGCCGGTCACCAAGCGGTGATGCTTGAGCGCGTCGCCGAGTGATTCGCTCGGCGCCGGCAGTTCCTCGACCTGCACCTCGCCGCCGACCGTGGACTGAAGCGTCATGACCTCATCTTCGACCACAGCTTCGAACGTGTTCGTTCCGGACATATCGGTGATCTGCGATTCAATGCGCCGAAGCTCGCCCTCTTCGTTGTAGGTGCGCTGAGAAAAGACGCGCATATCCTGCCGCATGCCCGCCATACTGATAGCGAAGCGCGCATCTTCTGTGAACACAATATCGCCGTCTTCTTCGATAACCAATTCGTTTGAGGCGTACCCCGCCTTTTCTCCGCCGAGATACAGCCCATACCATTGCTTTCCCGCCAAGTCTTCGAGGTCCACCTCGAGGGCGACGAGCAGCCGCGGGAACAACGCGATGCTGACAATCATGACCAGGGCTTTCTTCATCAGGTTAATCCTCCTGCGTGTCAACGTCTTTCTTTAGCATTGTAGCGCAATCCTCCGCTGCGGCGCGCCCATGAGGCTGGGTGCTGCGATACCGTGGACCGCAGCGTCATCGCGCGTTTTCGGCGGCTTTGGGCCAAACCGGCGGAGGAATCGCGAATGAACGCGTGAAGCGGCTAACCCGAACGGGCTACGCACCCATCGCCGGGCGGGCTAACTGGATCGTGAGGGATCGCCGTGGATTGCCTCATCCGGGCGGCCCTTCGGCACTCTGTTGTTTTGCTGGTCAGCGGCGCTCTTGGGAAGGTTGCGCCTTGGGGCCTCAAGGCCCGTCTTCGAGCAGGCGTTCGATGAGTTCCGCGGTTTCGACGCGCGCGATCGAGCTTGCCTCGTCGGCCATGGCGTACGGAATGTACAGGTGATCTTGATGCAGTAGGTACCCGCATGTGTAGACGACGTTGGGCACGTAGCCATCGCGTTCGGACTCGAGCGGGGCCTGCAGGGGTTGCTTGAGCCGGCCGCGGATCTCGAGCGGGTTGTCGAGGTCGAGAAGCAGCGCGCCGATGCTGTACTCGCGCATCGGGCCCACGCCGTGTGTGAGCAGTATCCAGCCTTCACTGGTTTCGACGGGTGAGCCGCAGTTGCCCATGATCTGATATTCCCAGGGGTGCTTTGGGCCAGCAAGGAACTGCGCGGACTCCCAGAAGTGGATGAAATCCGAGTACATGATGTACAGGTTGCGCCCGTCAATGCGCGAGCACATGGTGTAGTGTCCGTTGATGCGGCGAGGAAACAGGGCCATGCCCTTGTTGCGCACGCAGGCGCCGTTGAGCGTGTGTACGCCGACGCTGCGGAAGTCGCTGGTCTCGAGCAGCATCGTCAGGGACCGTTGGCCGTTGTAGGCGGAAAACGTGCCGTAATACGTGGTTTCCCCGTCGTACTCATGAAACTGCACCAAACGTGTATCCTCGATGCCGCGGATCTCGTTCTCGCTGGTGGGGAAAAGGATCAGGTCGTTAATGTTGGCGTCGGGCGGTAAGCTCACTTGATAATTGGAGCGAGCCAACCACAGCATGTTTTCGAAAGCGCCCTCTGACCCATTGGGGTCTTCGTTGTTCTGGCGAAGCTCTGCGATGACGCTTTCCAGTTGCCGTAGCGTGAACTGTTCATCGAGCCGGCTGAGCACTTGGTCGACCGTGTCCATGGACGCGGTCAAGTCAGCCAGTTTCCGGCGCAAAAGCGGTTTGATGTAGTACTGGTCCGGCGCCAGCCGAGTGCGGCTCGAGAACGGGTTCTGCGGGTCCAGGCTGATCGTTTGATCGGCCCTGATCACGCCAGTGTGAAATACCGCTGACGATAAGTGACCCTCGCCCGTCGCCCGCAAACTCATCACGAAACGCAGCTCGCCCTCCTCTAGCCCGGATTGATCCGGGTGCGGCACGATCGATGGATTGAACAGAGCGGCCGCTTCGATGGAGTACTCGCTGGTGAAGTACGCGCCAATAAGTTGCCGCCGCTCCGCCGACTCCAGCGGGGTCCGGCCAAAGGCGCGGCAGAGGTCGGCGTAATGCTCCTCGAATACGCCCGCCAGATTAATATGCCGGTGGCTGAAGCGCTGGACCACATAATCGAGTTCTGCTTGCACCTCGTCATCCGGCATGCCTTCGACCATATCGACTACGGCCTGGGTGTTGGCGTTTGCGCTCAATGCGAACGGCAGGCAAATGACGCGTTCGTCACTGCCCGCTATCGTGATGGGCAACCGGGTCAACGTGTCCAAGTGGGCGTGCCGCGTGGGCGTTGTGTCTACTGTCATCCTGCCTGTTTCCCCCGTGATAGATTCGCGGGCGCCGCTGCGGTTACCTAGGCAGTTCGCGAAGAACCGCTCGTGCGTGCGCATGGTTTCTGTTGCTTCTGGCCCGCCTGGGCTTCCCCAGGCAACGCGGCGCGTCTGGTTATTTATCGGAACTTCAAGGATGGAATTTAAACGTAAGCACTGTATCGAAACACGCAACCGGCCGGGGAATACTCCCGCCGCGTGGATTCTTAACCCTGGCCGGCTGTTGGTTTGCTCGTTTTGCCAACAACCGGCCAGGGCGAAGGTCTGTGTTCAGAAGCTGCCGCTCCCGACGGGTTTCTGCGCGCTTCGCTGCTCTTGTTCACCTCCGCCAGACCCTATGTCTGCTCGACGGGCGCGAGTTCCTTCACGTCGCGACTCACGCCGGTGGCGGATTCGCGACGCAGTTGATGCATATTCAGCAGCGCGATGAGCCACGCCAGCGTCGATTCGGCGCCTTCATTCAAGTTGGGGCCGTCGATCTGAAGCCCGTCGCGGCAGCCTCGGCTACCGGAATTGTACAACATAGACTCGGTGTCGTTGTTGCCAAGGAACCAGCCCAGGAACAAGTGGGCGCGGCGCGCCCACTTCGCGTCTTGTGTCGAGCGGTGGGCTTCGGCGCAGGCTTCGACCAGCGCCATGGCGTCCACGGGCTGCTGATCGAACCGGGCGCGGCGGCCGTCGCGCGTCATCCAGCCGTCATTGCCAATGAGGCTTACCCGGCCTTCCTCGTTCAACTGCTGATCGCAAAGCCATTCGAGGGATTCGAGCCCTTGGTCGAGCATGTCGCTGTCGGGTAGCCATTGTCCGCTTAGGATGAGCGCGTGCGGAAGTTTAGCGTTATCGTAGGTGACGTAATCCTCGAGCCAGGGCCAGTCCTCGCTGGCGTTGTCGACGAACGCCTGGTGCAACTGCCGCGCCAATTGCTCGCGCGTGCGGCGCACGACGCTGTCGCCCGAGAAGCGGCGCAAATACGCGTGGATGCCCACCAATGCAAAGGCCCACGCGCGCGGGGCTGTCAACGTGTCCACAGTCTGGATCGCCTGCGAGAATAGGTAGCTCGACAGGCCCATAACGCCGTCATCCGATGACAGCGACGCCGCGAGGCCAAGGCCCCAGATACACCGGCCATGCACGTCTTCGCTGCCTTCCTCCTCGAGCCAGGCGCGATCGTAGCTCATGAAGTTGCGGAAGCGGCCTGTTTCCCAGTTAAACGCGTGATGAAGAAACGAGAGGTAGATCTTCGCCAGGGGCAGCGCCTCGTTGTCGCCCGTGACGTCCTGGTGCAGCACCGCGGCCACCAGCGCGCGCGCCGTGTCATCCGAGCAATAGCCGTGGAACCGGTTGGGCACATCGAACACCGCGTGCTGGAAAATCGCCGTGTCGTCCGTCAATGTGCGCAAATGCTTGAGATTCACCAACGGCAATTCGCTGGTTTCTGGCGCGGTCACGCGGGAATGAAAGACCGGCTTGGGTTTCTCGGCGCGCTCGTGCAACACCTCTTGGCCGAGCCGGTAGTAACGCTTGCCCACTTCGCTCCAGACCATGGGCCGGCAATACATGTACGCGTTCTTGCGCATCGCGGCGGTCGCCGCGGGATCGGCCATCAGCGCGTTGATCTCGCGGGCGAGCGCATCAGAATCGCCAAACGGAAACAGGCGGCCGCGGTCCTCCGCCAACATTTCCTCCGCGTACCAGTACGGGGTTGACAACACAGACTTGCCCGCGCCCAAGGCGTAGGCCAGCGCGCCCGACACAATCTGTTTCTTATTAGGATAAGGCGTTACGAAGAAATCCGAGGCGCCCAAGTAACCGCATAGCTCTTCGATGGAGACGTAGCGCGTGTGAAAGATTACGTTGTCCCGCACGCCAAGGCGCTCGGCCAGGCGCTGAAGCGAGATGAGATATGCGTTGCCGTCTTTTTTATACACGTGCGGGTGAATCGCGCCTAAGACCACATACGTGAAGTCCGGGTGCTGCTCGACGATTTTCGGCAACGCCTTAATCACCAGCTCGAGCCCCTTGCCGGGCGAGAGCAGGCCAAATGTGAGCATGGTGGGGCGCCCTTCGAGGCCAAACTGATCCTTGTAGAAGGCGGTGTCGGTAAAGGGCATGTCAGGAATGCCGTGGCCAATCACCTCGATGCGCCCGGACGGCACGTCGTAGCCGTCTTGCAGGATTTGTTGCGCGGTCTCGCACATGACCACCAGGCGGTCGCTGTGATTAATCAGCTTGCGCATGGCAGCCTCTTGCTCGCGACCGGGGTCATCGAGCACGGTGTGCAGCGTGGTGAGGACCGGCATGCGCACATCGCGCAGGAAGGCCACCACGTCTTCCCCGGCGCGGCCGCCATAGATGCCGAACTCGTGCTGCACGCAAACCAGGTCCACCTTATTGATGTTCAACATCTCCGCGGCGGTCTGATAGTCCTTGAGCCGGTTGGCTTGAATTTGAAACCGGACCTCGGGCGGGTAGGCATAGCCCTCGGGCCGATCGTCCATGGCGATGACCATGGTGCGCGCGTCCGTGTTCGACGCGATGGCGTCGTGCAGATCCTTGGTAAATGTTCCGATGCCGCATCGACGCGGCACATACGAGCCTAACAGAGCCATTTGCGAGATAGAGGGTGTTTCGTCCATTGACATATCCATGACTTCCGTTTCCTAGTACCTCATTTTGAACCCTTGCGCGCGCCTCAATGGGCGCTCATGTTCGCGTGGTATTCCGGCCAGGCCGTTGTTTCCCTAACTGGAACACCCTCGTATAACCTACCCCATTTGCTTCGACAGCGCAAAGTCGGGCCGTCGCTCGCCGTTGTGAAACGCGTGGTTTTCCAGTCGGTTGGCCGCCCTGATGTCGGGGGGTTGGCTGAGCGGCGAACGGTTTCGCGTGTCCCGCGAAAGACGCCGAACTGCGAATACTGCAGTGGTTCGCCGCCGACCCGGCGCTATCCCTTTGGCTTTCGTCTATCGAGAAGTTGGCAAAACGCCGTTCAAAACGGGTATACTTTTTTCGTCAACACGCCGAAATCGAATCGGTTGTGGTTGGGTCATCGGGGAGACGTTCTGGTTCCTGGTATGCAAGGCGTAGACCCGGGATTCAGTTGCGGATTGCAACGTTTTCACTGACAGACGTGTTGACACGTTCTGGCGCCTGTGTTATAAGAACGTGCGGAGTTCCAAAACAAGCGGGTAAAGCATGCCCATGCAGAGAACGGGGCGCGATGGGCGGCGGATGTGGGGAGTTATTTGATAGCGTGTGGAACCGAACCGTTTTAGGCGTCGCGCCCATCGCATTTC
>PUMX01000526.1 GCA_003552485.1 Candidatus Hydrogenedentota bacterium | reverse complement strand
TACCCTTGCGCCTTGTACTCCTCAACCTTCTCGTCACGTCTGCGCGCGTAAATTTCACGCGCACGAGCGCGCTCACGCTCGCTCTGCACTTTGTGCAACCGCTCCAGCGCCTCTTCTTCAGTAATTTTGCCGATGGCTAGTAAATATCTTGCCTCCTGTTCCCGGTACTCCGGTCCCTGCACCAAGTATTCGTTAACGCTCCGCAACCGCTCGGCGTCTTCAATATTCCCCGCCAATATATGTTCATGTATCTTCCGCTCTTGCTCTTGCTTCACTTGGATAATAGTCGGGACTTCGGGCTCCCCGCCGCCGCGGCCGTCATCAAAGTACTCATCTTCCGACTTTTCCCCGCCCTGAGCCAGATACCCCTGATAAAGAATCCTCCTTTTACGCTCCTCCAACTGTTCCAATTCCCTCTGTTTGGCAATCGGCATAGCGTCCACATTCACACGGCCCTCCTCATCACGATACGGCTCCGTAAGCCTGTTGTAATGCCTGTTATACTCACCCAATGTCTCCAACAACTCGCGGTCCGCGTCGTGGCCGGTATAACCTTCCGCCAGCCGGAGTAACTCGCTTTGCGGCCACCCGTTCTTGAACGCCTCGACAAACTCCTCGCGCTCTGTACTACCCAGCCCGATCTTGTTCAGCGTGTCGCGGAAGCTGTTGATTTCGCTTTGTGTCGGACCGCCCGACGCGCCCGCGCCGCCACCGCCGCCAGCGCCGCCCATACCGCGCAGCATCGCAAGCTCGCGCTGGCCCGCCAACTGGTGATCCAGGTACGCCATTTGATGCCCGTGCTCATGGTCCATCCGAGCCATGTCATACTCCAACTCCCGATCGAGCAACTCGCCCTTGTAACCCAGCTTCTGCTCGCGCAACGCTTCAGACCAGAGCCCAGGGTGCATCTGCGATAGCTTCACCGCCGCTTCCATAGAGGGCAGGCCCAACTCGCGTTGCGCATACGCGTCCATCTTCGCTTGCCGCTCGCGTTGCCGCTCGAATTCTTCCATTTCCGCCTCGAACCGGCGCCGCTCCATCTCTTGCCGCTCGCGCTCCAGCTTGTGCATCGCCTGAAACCGGGCGCGGTCGTCAATACGCGCCTCACGCCGCTGACTCGCGTCCGTTATCGTCCCGAACATATGCGCGAGACTCTGCGCTACGCCTTCCGCCCGCCTGCTCATCGCATGCCTCCAATCCCGGCCATCGCTTGACCCATGGCCTGATGCCGGCCCAGATTCGACTGGTACATGGAATGGCCCATGCCGCCCAGCGTCTGTCCGACACCGCTCAACTGCTGCATCATCTGCTGAAGCGCCTGCTCACGGCGCATCTGCTCCATCCCTTCTTCTTCCTCGGCGCCGCCGCCGAACAAACCGCCGACGCCGCGGCCGACCGTTTGCCCCGCCGCCGAGCCTATCGCCGGGCCGACCAACGGAATGTCTATCGCTTGCCCAGCGATACCACCCACTGTCCCGCCTAGTGAACCCATCGCGCCCTCAGGCGTTGTCGGCGGGCTCAACGCAAGGTTCGCGGCCGCCGTTATCGCGCCCATGGCGCCCGGATCGGCGAACGCGTCTTTCACGCTGTCCATCATGCCGTCCATCGCGCCCGGCGCCTCAAAAGCGGCCAATTCCGGCTCCAGCATTCCGCCCGCGCCGCCGTAGTCGCCGCCGGTCAACTCGTACAGCAACTCCTCGATTTCTTGCTGTTCTATCTGGCGGCGCCGATCCGCAATCGAAGGAAACGCGCCCGCCATCAAATCACCGGACGCCAACCCGCCCGCGCCCATTCCCGCTACCGAAGCCCAAGGCATACTCTATACTCCCATGTTCATGGGCATGTTCATCGCCCACGGCATTTGCCCGACATTGCCCAGCAAGCCGCGCATGAAGTCCCATTCCGCCATCTGATTCATCAAGTGGCGATCCATCGGCCCTTGCTGCTGCTGATCCCACAGTTGCGCCAACTGAGAGAGATCGCCGTAGTTGCGCATGGCCGCTTGCATGCCCACGTCCCGGTGCAAATCGCCAATCTGGCCCATGCGCGCCAATTCCGCCTCACGTTCCATGCCCATCCCGGCGCCTTGCCCCAGCGCGCCCAGCTGGCCCGCTTGCGCGTGCAAACGGCGGAGCATGTCCTGATACTGCAAGTTAATCTGGTCCGTACCTTGGCCGATGATCTGCTGTTGCACGTCTTCCGGCATGGACACGCGCTGATTCATCAACTCTTGCCAAGGCGACATGCCGCCCGGCTCGGCCGGTTGCGCCGGTTGCGGCGCCGGTTGCGCCGGACGCTGCTCGGGACGCTGCGCTTGGCCCGGCCGCATCTGCTGCGCTAGGTCCTGCCGCGTCTGCGGCGTTTCTCGCGTCGGCCGCGTCGGCCGCTGCGGTTCGGCCGGTTGCGCCGGTTGCGGCGCGGGTTGCGCCGGCTGTTGCACGCCCAAGAGCCCGCCAATCATGTTGGGCAAATTCAGGTGTTGCGCCGCGTTTTGGAAATTGCCCACCGGATCCGGTTGGCCCGAGAGGAACCCTTGCAATCCGCCCTGTAACAATGACTGCCCAAAAGCGCCCATATCCGCGCCGGTTTTCGGCATCGTCTGGCCCGGTTGCACGCCGGGCGCCGGCGTCGGTTGACCCGCTTGCGTTGTCGCATACGGGTTTTGCGCTTGCGGCACCACCGCTTCCCCTTGATGCAACTGATACTGGCCGGTCTCGGGCACGAACGGCGTCCCTTTCTGGAACGATTTACGGTTCGACGCGTTCCACGGCAAGCCCGGATGCGGCGAGAAGACCGGCCCGCTCTGGCCCGTCTGCGCTTGGCTCAGCGCCGGGTTAAACTGGGATGCGCCGCCCGATGCGCCCCCGACATCGCCGCCCAGTAAACCGCCGCCAAACGGCAACGCGTCCAACCCCTGCTCCATCACATTATCAATCAGCGGCAAGGACGGCGGCACCGCATACGCCGGATCAATCAGGTCCATCTGCGGCGAGACCGGCGCCGGCAACGGCGTGAAATTCTGGTGCGGGTCCGCGGTTTGCGCGTGATAGTTCTGCAACATTTCGTGCGCTCCCGCAAACGGCGAACCGCCCTCGACCATCTGATTGTGCAACCCGATATTCTGACGCGTAATCGCGTGATACAGCGGATCGTTGCGCTGCGCGTGCCATTGCATCAGCTGTACAATCGGATTGACCGCTTGCAATCCTAACTGTCCCGCGCCCAGGGCCATCTGCCCAACCATCAAAGCAGGGTGCATATCAAAACACCTCCAATAGTAGCCGCGCGTGCGCTACGGTAAACCGAAGAAACACGCTCGTTTTCGTCCATTCCGGGTCCGATTCCAGCGCGTACCACGCGGGCGTCGCCGCCTCTTGCAGCCGCGCGTTCACAATGCGCACGCCCACAGGCACGCGATCCAGCTGATGCTTGATCTCGACCAGCCCATCCAGCACGCCCGTGTCTTCCACTTCCACACACCACGGCATGATCGTTTCCAGCCACGCTAAATCCGTCTCGGCGTCGCCCGTGCGCTGAAACTCGGCGCCCTCTCGAAACCGTTGCATGCTCACCCAGCCTTGTGCTTGTGATGGTGGACATACGTATCGTCCGCCCGTTTCCGGCAGTTATGCGCGCTCAAATGCGCGCGCGGGATTACGCCAACCTTGAACCCGTGCTTGTGCTCGACATACCGCAAGCTCGGCTGGTCCCGGCCCGTTTCGTGTTCCAACAGATCGTTCAACCATTCCTTGCACACGCGCCGCGTCCATTCGCCGTCGCGGCGAATCACCACATTCGTTTGCACCGCCGTTCCCGCATTGCCGGGCACGCCTTCGCGCGAATACCACGCCACTTGCCGCTTCACCTTGTCTTTCCAGTGCCGACCGCAATAACGGCGTTTCAGCATCGCTATCTGGCGAAGCTCCTCGAAAAAGCTGCGCGGCGCATTCGGGTGCCGCCACGCCAGCAATTCGCCGGGGTTCTTATCGCATAGCTCTTGTAAATCGCCTTTCACGACATCGCACGCGTCGATCCAGACACACGTGTCGTACTCGCCAATCCATACGTCTGGCCGGATCTTGATGAACCGAGACAGGAAATGCGGCGGACGCTGCGTGAACTTCTTCGCGTTCACTTCCACTACGTTCCAGCCCGGCGGCGCCAACTCGGGCGTGTCCGTGAAAAACAACGCCGCCCAACCCTCTGGCAGCGGATGCTCGAACCGCGCTTGCGGCTGCTCATACCCGCCAATGTGCGCTGTGTACACCACGTTCATGGTTTGCATTGTTGGTGCTCCCTGTATAGCTCGACAATCGTCTTTTCTTCGGGCAACATCGACCCGTCACCATCCCGCTTGTGCAGGTGTAACACATACAAGCCGCGCGCCAGCGCCACGCGCCAACCGCGTTCCGCCATGCGCTTATGGACCAAGTTGTCCCGGCCAAACTGGCCGCCCGGCTCAATGTCTTCCCATGCGGCCACGCGAATCAGCATGAAGAATCCGCTCATCAGCTGGCGCGAATCCGTATAGTCCAACAGACTGTCCCCGAATTCCTCATACCGGCGCCGCGCAAACGCCAGATGCTTCGCCAAAGAATCCTCGTCTTCCATCCCCGGCACACACTGCCAACGATTCTTGCACCGATTCGTCACACAGGTGATCGCCCCCAACCCCGGCGGCGCCGCGGCAATCAAGCGCCGGCAAATCCCGTCGAAATTGCGGTTCACCAATAGCACGTCACTTTCCACCAAACCCACCCACGGCGTCCGCGCGCCCGCGATGCACGCATTGTACGCTTCCGCCAAACGTCCGCCCGGTTTATGCGGCATACGCCACTCAATCATGGCTTGAAATCCATACTGGTTTTGACCCCCTTGATCCACGTCGGCTCGCGCCGGAAATGCGGCACGTACAAGCCGTCAATCCGGTACACCGGCCACTCATTATTGCGTAACCGCTTGCAGAACCCCGTATCGACCCCAAAGAAGCCTTGTGGAAAGCCCTGCACGGCCCGCCACGCGATTTTGTTGACCAACATGAAGTAACCCCCGCACTTGGGCCGCGAAAGCCGTGTGAGCGAAATGCCGTGCTGCTCGAAGATCTCGCGGGCCACCGCGCGGTGTGTCGAAAACATCGCCTCTTCGCCTGGCGCGCCCGGCCACTTGTTTTCGCGCAACGACAACGCGTTGGTCCAACACGTGAACAAGCCCGCGTGAGGTTTCATCGAAACCGCCTCCTCACACAAGTACATCACATTCGGGTGACACGCCAGCACCACGTCCCAATCCTTCACAAGCACCCAATCGCTTGTGCTGCGCTCTATGCCCTCATTACACGCCCTCCCTAGATTCCCGTCCGCCCGGTACGGCGTACAGATCTCGATTTCCGGCCGCGCCGCTACGCACTCTGCCATGCGAACCATCCTCCTACACGCAACCCGCCCCAAGAACCCCAGCGCGAGATGAAGTGGCCCCAGCGCGAATCGCGCGGCGGCCAGTAGCCCAAGTTGTTGGCTTGCACCACCGCTTTCGAGTGCTCGAAATAGAACGCGTCCGAAGCGCGGCGCGTCCATTTCTCGACCAGCCGCTCGTAATGAGTCACCCACGCCTCCAATTCGCGCTCACGAAGCTGCAAAAGCACCCGGCGCGCGTTGTACAGGGCGTCATGGCCCACCGCCACCGGCGTAATCCACGATCCGCGCTTCAACACCACGGCCAGCGGCGCGGAACGGTCGTCATGATCAAAACGCTCCGGGATGTAAATCCGGTCCGTAACGTCCCATTTCTCCTGAAACCAGGGCGGCACGCGAATGCAGTACGGCTGTTTCAAACGCCAGCGGCGCCCGCCCGCCAGCGGCGTCTGCACCAAGGTGTAGCCCGGCTCGGCCCAAGGATCCCAGAACCCATGGCTTACCGTTTTTTCGTTTGCTCCCATAAGAACTGAAACCCCTCGATTTCCACGGGAACGTCCGGTTCCCGATTGAAGTACATCAACCGCAACTCGCGCCCGCGCTCGCGCACCGGCAACTGGTTTACGCGCTCCGCCGTATCCACGACCGTAAGCTGCTCGGGCCGCTCATCCGTTGTATGCGCCATATGCACCTCATGGCTGTCTTGGCCCGGCGCCATGAACGTGTTGATCCGGTTAATCTTGCACTCCGAATCCGGCTCCATATCCAAAGACATCAACGTCGAGGACCACGCCATTTCGATGCCGCCCAGCGTGTAGCGGTCCCCCGCCTCGACGGCTTGCGGCATCTGGTCCAAGGTCAAAATCGTCTGCGTATTCGAGACCACGCGCGCGGACCCCTTGTTATTGCCCGCATCCCCGTAGAAATGGACCAAGACGCCTTTATGGCCATCGTACCTCTCCGGAAACGCCGCGTCACCGTCTTGCACCGTCATGCCGTCTACATGCGTTATCACGCCCTCAACCGCCGCGACCACCGACGAATAATGGACCTGCTCATTGTCGCCGACGTATACGCCGTCGGCGTACCCTTTGTTCAACTCGACCAAATGGCCGCGCACCATCGCGAACAACACCACTTCGCCGTTATGCGCATGCACCACTTTCAGGTCCGTTATCGGAATGTCCGCGACGCGGAACGCGTCATTGCGCTCGGAATAGACCAGCGTCACGCGATCATCGCCATCCACCACAAACGAACACCAGTATTCGCGCTCGACCGGATCGAAGGCGCCGACCGCTTTGCTCCAATCCACGGCGCGCATCTGCTGGAACCAATCCTTGAACCGGCCATGCGTTAGCTTGCGCGGGTTCCCTTGGCCCAGCGGCAACGGCAACTGGTAAATCCCGTCCGGGCCGAGCATGTACACCGCGTTGTCCGATACGCCAATCGTGCGATGATGCACACAGCCCGCATTGCGCCATAACGGACGCGCTACGTACCCGAACGGTCCCGCGCCGTCCAACCCGAAAATCGAATGCGCCTTTGTCACCAAACAGCGCCCGCCCACCGCGACCGCGCCGGTGCACGCGTCATTATCGGACGCCTCGATTTCTAAGAAGTTTTCGGCCGCGAACGCCCAATTCTGATTTGGTTCACTCCAGCGCAGCCCGTCCGGGTACACCAGGAACAGGCGTTGATGCAACACGAACGGGGCCAACGCGCCCGGCTGCGCCGCGCCGCGCCAGCGCTGAAACATCGTCACCAATTCCTCATCCGGCGTATTGTCCGTATAATAATCCCCAGAAATGTCCGCCAAATGGTAGAACACACCGCCGTCCATGCGCGTCGCGTAAATGCGCTTCCCCCCAAACGGCATGTTCGTCAACTCGATTTCCGCGTCCTCAACATCCGCGCTTTCAATGATGCTGTCCGCGTCCCAAGACGATTCACCGCCATGCACGTATTGTAAACCGACCACCAGATACGTGCGCACGCCGGTCAACGGACCCGCCCCGCCTTCCGCCGCTGTGGCGCCGCTCACGTCGACCTTGTCCGGCGTCAATTTGAACCGCTTCAATGACGCCAGCGGCGCGGAAGACTCCGCCGCGTAGAACCATGGCCCGTCCTCGTCATCGGGATGGACCACGACCACCTTGTTTCCGAACTGCGCGTCCATCCACGGCGCGTTGTCCATCTTTTCGCCGCCCGCGGACTCGTCCATTACGTCCGGGAAACTATGCTCTTTATCGCCTTCCCAAGCGAACTCGAATGTCCATTGCGCGGTGATTAACAACAAGTGTGTCGCATCCCACACTCTGTTCCACGGCACTATGTTCCACGCCGTCACCGGCACATTGGACAAATCAATGATGTTCACGTAC
>PUMX01000154.1 GCA_003552485.1 Candidatus Hydrogenedentota bacterium | reverse complement strand
GCGCGCGGCGCTCCGAGACGCATGAATGAGCGGAGGATCAATCGGCGGCGCCTTGCAACAGGTTGCGAAATGCGCGATGATTAGGTTCAGGAAAACGCAAAAGGGGGCGAACCAATGAACATCCAAGTTGTATTCTACAGCATGTATGGGCACGTTTACGCCATGGCGGAAGCTGTTGCCGAAGGCGCGCGCAGCGTGAACGGAGCAGATGTGTCATTGTATCGTGTGCCGGAACTGGTTCCCGATGAAGCGCTCGAACAAAGCGGCGCCAAACAGGCGCAACAGGCCTTCAGTCATGTGCCTGTCATGCAACCGAGTCAGTTAGCGGAGGCCGACGCGATCATCTTCGGCGCGCCGACGCGCTTTGGCAATATGCCGGCGCAGATGCGCAACTTCCTAGACCAGACGGGCAAGCTTTGGGCCGAAGGCGCGCTCATCGGCAAGGTAGGCAGCGTGTTCACCAGCACGGCCAGTCAGCACGGCGGCCAGGAAACGACCCTAACCAGCTTCCACACTACCTTGCTCCACCTCGGCATGATCATTGTGGGCGTGCCGTATTCCGAGCAGCGCCTCGTCAATATGGACGAAATCACCGGCGGCACGCCGTATGGCGCGAGCACCATAGCCAGCGGCGACGGTTCCCGGCAGCCCTCGGAAAACGAGTTGGCCATTGCCCGGTTCCAGGGCCAGCATGTGGCCGGGATCACGGCGAAACTAACGCAGTAGCAGCGTAGCCATGGGCCCCGTTGAACGCATGGATCCTCCCTCCTCACCTCAGGGCGGACGATTCCTGCTGGTCGTCCGCCCTACTCCTAATAGGACGGCGGGCTCCAAAACGAGTGACACCCTCCACGCGCTGAGACTCGGCCAGAAATTTCGGCGCGTGTCATTATCACCCCCGCAATTCATCGAATAAATGCCTCGACAGAAACGTTTCTAAGGCGCCAAGTTGAGTAAGGTTGGCTCCTAACGCGTGTAAGTAAAAAGGAGGCTAGGTCCATGAATTACGGTTTTGTGGTGAAGAAGATGTTGTTTGTCGTGCCTGTACTGCTGGGCGCGGCGCTTGCTGTGGCCGCCGTCAATGTCACAAGTGACGGAGCTCTGTGGGCGATGATCGGCAGCGGCGAGGGCGTGGCTGCTGAACGAGAGTGTGACGACAAGTACGATCGTGGCAGGTGTGGCGCGCTGAGCACGGCGACGCTGTCACTGGCCGCCAAGGAGGATTGTGGCGACAAGGATGAGGGCGGCTGCGGCGCTGTGGCGCCAGCCGGGCTCAACACCGCCGCCAAGGACGACTGTGGCGACAAGGGCGAGTGTGGCGCTGTGGCGCCAGCCGTGGCGCTTCACTCTATGGCGTCCTTCCTGAGGGCGGCCGAAAAGGAGGAGTGCGGCGACGAGGGCGAGTGCAGCGCGCTTACTCAGGCGGTAACGTGCTTGACCGCGAAGGACTGCGCCGATAAGTCGGAGTGCGGCGACAAGAGCGGTTGCGGCGTCGAGGAGCCAGCGGCCGACCCGGCCTCACAAGGCGACTCGCCGGCACGGTTCGCCCAGAACTGATTCCACCACCATTCATGTAGGCGCCCTTTCCTGGCCCGTCACGCTTCCACTTTGGTGGCGGGCTTTTTTGTGTGAAACCGGCGCGCTGACGTAGGGTTCATCGCACTGCTGTTCGCCCTAGTCTATGTGGTCGAGCCAAACATTATCGAACCCCTAGGAACGGCCGTCCGCAACCATGCGGCGCGACCGGGGAGACCCAGCCACATGACGCGCCGGGCGCAGGCGCCCTAATGCCAAGGCATATTCAGCGATTGGGAGATGCGTTTGCGCCTGCAACGAGCCAATGGTATCCTTATTATGTTATGTAGCCTGCCGTAATTGCCGCCCGGCGGACAGCCGCGCGTCCGGCGCTTGCAGGTCTTCACGGGGCGTGGCCAACCCAGCCGCGCCGCCTGTAACATTCCCGAGCCTGTTCAATGTCCCGGCTGTCCGATACGCGCGCCGAAGCGTTCCCCCGGCAAACCGGGGCGGGAGATACCGATTGGCGCAGGAACGAACGGAAGCCGTGCTGTTACGCTCCGTCGATTACAGCAATACAAGCCGCATCCTAACGTTTCTATCGCCGGATCGTGGCCGGTTGGCCTGCATTGCATCCGGCGCGCGCCGCGCCAAGAGCAGCTTCGGGCCTTTGCTGGACACCTTCAACCGCCTCGAGCTCGTGTATTACTGGAAGGATGGGCGCAGCGTTCAGAAGTTAACGGAGGCGTCGCTGCTGGATACGTACTCGGGCGTCAAGGCTGACTACGTGAAGAATGTGTATGCCGCGTTTCCGCTGGAGTTGGCCTACTGGTTGTCCAACGAGAATGAGCCGTCGCCCGAGCTTTACCAGGCCCTCACGGACGGGCTCGCCGGCTGGGGCTCTTGGAGCGGCGATCCGGCGCAATACGGCGCATGGCACGCGCTCAAGATGCTTGCGGCGGCCGGCGTGCGGCCGGCGGTGGACACGTGCGTGCATTGCGGCCGTACGGTCCCCGCGGGCGCCTGCGGGTTCAGCAAAGAGGGCGGCGTTGTGTGTGTGCGCTGTCCTTCTGACAGCGAGTTGATCGCGGCCGAACGGGACAGCCTGCGCGCGATGGCGGATGCGCCGCGCCAGTGTCCCGAAGCGAATGTGGCGCCCGTGTTTGCGTTGGTTTGCGCGTATGCGGCGCAGCAGGCGGGCGCGTGTCTGCGCAGCGTGCGCGTCATTGAACAAGTCATGAGAATCTAAGCGTCATGCGCAAAGGGATTTCCCCTTACGCCCTGGTTTCAGGGTTTCAAAACAGGCAGCGACGAACATAATACAGAGTGCATTAGGTCTATGGCGACACCGCTTGAACGTATCCGAAATTTCTCCATTATCGCCCACATCGATCATGGAAAATCCACACTTGCCGACCGCCTGTTGCAGCGAACAGGCGCGGTGGACGAGCGAACCTTCCAGGATCAGTCGTTGGACACCATGGATCTCGAGCGTGAACGCGGGATCACGATCAAGTCGGTGGCCGTCCGGTTGCAATACCGTGGCGAAGATGGGCTGGATTATGTGTTAAACCTCATCGATACGCCCGGCCACGTGGATTTCTCCTACGAGGTATCGCGCAGCCTGGCCGCGTGCGAAGGCGCGCTGCTACTGGTAGACGCCGCCCAGGGCGTCGAGGCCCAGACCCTGGCCAATGCGTATAAGGCCATCGAACAAGATCTCGAAATCATACCTGTCATCAACAAGATCGACTTGCCCAGCGCCGATATCGACGGCGCCCGCCAGCAAATCGAGGAAGTCGTCGGCCTGGACGCCGACAGCGCGATCCTGGCCAGCGCGAAAGAGAATACGGGCACTGATGAGATCCTCCAAGCCATCATCGAACGCGTTCCGCCGCCCCAAGGCGATCGCAGCGCGCCGCCGCGCGCGTTGATCTTTGACGCCGTGTACGATACGTACCGCGGCGTCGTGATCTATGCGCGAATGAAGGAAGGGCGCATCGCCAAGGGAATGAAGGTTCAGATGATGTCGAACGGGCTCAAGTACGACGTGGCTGAGCTTGGTTTCCTCACCCCTGCGCCCAAACCGGCGGACGCCTTGGAAGCGGGCGAAGTGGGTTATCTCATCTGCAACATCAAGAGCCTCAAGAGCACACAGATCGGCGATACCATAACCGATGCGGCCAACCCTGCCCCCGATCCGTTGCCGGGTTATCAAGAGGTCAGGCCCCTAGTGTTCTGCGGCTTATATCCCGCGGGCGACACCGATTATGAGGAGCTGCGCGACGCGCTCGAGCGGCTTCAAGTCAATGACGCCTCCTTCCAGTATCAGGCGGACAGCTCCGATGCGCTTGGGCTGGGGTTCCGGCTTGGGTTCCTGGGCCTGTTGCATATGGAGATCATCCAAGAGCGGCTGGAGCGCGAGTTCGGCCTTACGCTCGTTACGACCGTGCCGAACGTAGGCTACTGGATCACGAATTCGAAGGGCGAGACGTTCAAGATCGAGAACGCCTCGAAGATGCCGCCGCCCACCGAAATCGAGCGCATTGAAGAGCCGTACATCGAGGCGGAGATCATCTGTCCCACGGACTACCTCAGCGCTGTTTGCGGCCTGTGTAAGGAAAAACGCGGCGTCCACGTGCGCATCGATTACATCGACAAACAACGGTGCATGGCCGTCTACCAGATGCCGCTGGCCGAAATCGTTATGGATTTCTACGACCGGCTCAAGACAATTAGCCGCGGCTATGCTTCGCTCGAGTATTGGCTGATTGGCCACCGTCCGGGCAAGCTGGTTAAGCTCGATATTCTGCTCAATGGCGATCCCGTGGATGCGCTCTCAACGATCGTGCACCGGGAGCACGCCGAACAAGTGGGGCGCAACCTGGCCTCGCGCCTGCGCCGGCTGATACCCCGTCAGCAATTCGAGGTGGCCATACAGGCGGCCATTGGCAACAAGATTGTCGTGCGCGAAACCGTTAAGGCGCTGCGCAAGAACGTGACCGCCAAATGCTACGGCGGCGACATCACACGCAAACGCAAGCTGCTTGAACGGCAGAAGGAAGGCAAGCGCCGCATGAAACAGGTTGGCGCCGTCGAGGTGCCGCAGGAAGCGTTCATGGCCTTGCTTCGCGCGAACGACGAGGATTAGCTCGATGGCGAAGGATAGGAGTAAGCGCCGTTCCGCGCCGCCACCCCCCAGCGCGTGGGAAACGGTCAAGGGCTGGATTACCGCCGTCACGGGACCGTGGACGTGGGCCAATCTGCGGGGCTGGCTGCTGATCATCCTGCTTGTGCTGGTCGTGCGTTGGGCTTGGATCGAACCCTACAAAATCCCGTCGGGCTCGATGGAGCCGACGCTGCAAGGTGATCCGGGCTTTATGCAGGGAGACCGGGTCTTCATTAACAAGTTTCACTACGGGCTGCGCGTGCCTTTTATGAACGCGCGCCTGTTCTACGGCGCCGAGCCGCAACGCTGGGAATTGGTTGTGTTCCGCGCGGTGCAGGAAGACGCGCAAAACAAGATACTCATCAAGCGGATTGTGGGGCTGCCCGGTGAAGAGGTGCATATCGCCGACGGAAAAGTCTACGCTGACGGGGAACCCCTTGAACCGCCCGACCACATGCCGGACATCGAGTACACTCGCGAGGCGACGTTGAGCGCAGAGCAGCGCGAAGCAATCATGCGCCAAGCGCCGCCGGGCCGCGAGGGTGACTATCTGCGCGAAGCCATGCGGCGAATGCGCGCGCAACCGATGCGCTATGGCATCTTACCAGACGAACGCTATAGCGTGACGCCTGAGGGCCATTATTTCGTGCTGGGCGATAACAGCGCCAACAGCATCGACGGCCGCCATTACGGCTGGGTGCCTAACGAGAACATCCTGGGCCGCGCTTTTTGCATCTGGTGGCCACCGGAAAACTGGCGCGATTTCACCGGCTTTTCACAGACTTGGTGGGGCCGTCTGCTGCTATATGGTGTTCCGGTGGCGCTCGGGGCGTTCATTGTGGGGAACCTGGTTGTGTTCCGCTCCTGGCAGATGGACCGAGCCGCGCCCGCGGTGGGCCTCAAAGAGGGCGACCATATCGTCGTCGGCCGGTTGGCCTACGGATGGCGGCCTCCGTTAATCAGCGCCCCATTGACGCGGGGCCGGGATCTCAGACGCGGCGAGATGGCCGCATACTTCGAAGAGCAAGAGGACGGCCGGTCCCAACCGATGGTTGGGCGCGTGACGGCGTTGCCAGGCGAAGAGTTACGTATGGATGACGGCCTCGTCGCCGTGGGCGAGCAGCCCATGAACGCATTGACGCCGGCGGAAGACGGGCTCGCCGCTTGGGTGCAGACCGTGCTCCAAGCCAACGAAAAGCAGAAGAAACGCTTCCGGGCGGCGGATGATGAATACGTCGTTCTGGTCGATGAGGCCCGCGAGGACGGGGGTACTCAGCCACGGCTGAAAGTCGTCGCGCGCAGCGACCTTGCTGGTCCGGTTCGTTTCGTGTGGTGGCCCGTAACCCGCTGGGGGCGTCCGAAGCCGGGGCCGCCCGAAACCGCGTGAGGGATTTGCGGCGTGGCTCGTATAGTCCGAAAGATAACCGGTTGTGTGCGCCAGTGGACGTCCCAAGCGCTTCGCAAATGCTGCGTATCGGCGCTCAGCAACGGGCCGCCGCTCGGATTCTCCGCCGCCGCGGCGCGTGAGAGCGCAAAGGAGTGGCTGCGCATCGGTCTGATGGCGCTCGCCATCACGCTGGTCATTCGCTGGGCTTTCTTCGAGCCCTACAGCATTCCATCGGGGTCAATGGAGCCCACGTTGCGCGCTGGCGACCGGATCTTTGTGAACAAGCTCGTGTACGGCTTGCGCGTTCCCTTTGTGAACGCACTCTTCCAGCGCGGCGCGGATCCGCAGCGGGGCGAACTTGTCGTATTTCGCACGGTTGAGGCCGACAGCCCCCACCGCATCCTGGTCAAGCGCGTGGTTGCGTTGCCCGGGGAGGAAGTGCGCATCGCCAATGGGGGCTTGTATATCGATGGAGCGCGGTTGACCGAGCCCGGCGAGGTCGCGGATTTGACGTATACCGCGCCGGCCAGCCCCAACGCGACCGATAAACGTTACGGCGTACGGCCCGAACCCGAATTCTCGCGTGTGCCTGAGGACCACTATTTCCTTCTCGGCGATAACAGCCGGAACAGCCGCGATGGGCGCCATTTTGGATGGATGCCCCGTGAGCATATTTTGGGCCGGGTGTTCGCGGTGTGGTGGCCTGTTCCACGCTGGCGCGACTTTACGGGCTTTACCGGAACCTGGTGGTGGTGGACATTCTGGGGTCTGATCGCGATAGTGGGCGCGGGACGGCTATTCGCCGCGCGCACGTTCTATATTGACGGATCGACCGCCGGCCAAACGTTGATGCGTGGCGATCATATCCTCGTCAACACGTGGCGCTCCGGATGGGCGCTGCCCTTTACCCGCCTGAAAATCCGCCGCGGGCATGCGCCGCGCCGCGGCGATCTGGTGGTCTATCACAATCCGAAACCCAGCAACGAGGAAGATGAACTGCTCGTGGGCCGGGTCGCCGGCTACGCGGGTGAACGCATCGATCTGCGTGGGGGCGGCCTAAGGGTTAATGGAGAGGCGCTTGACGGTTACTTGCCGTTTGCCCGGCGAAGCCTGACGGCCGACGTTCCCGAGGGCCCGTTCGAGTATCCGCATAACGGTGGCGTCTCCTCTGGCCATTACTTCATTCTTGACGATGGAAGCATGGCCGTCCAAGACAGCCGCACCCTCGGGTGGACGCCCCACAACCACATAGTCGGCGTTGTCGAGGGCGTATGGTGGCCTCTCTCTCGCGTTCGGCGTATCGAGTCATGATCGGCGTATATCTGCACATCCCTTTCTGCGCCAGCATCTGCCCCTACTGCGATTTTGTCCGGCGGAAAGCGGGCGGCGCGGATTTCGAAATATTTACCCGCGCACTCGGCGCCGAAATAGAAGCGTTTGAGGGACCATCCGAAGCGGGCAGCGTGTTCTTTGGCGGTGGTACGCCCTCTGTGGCGCCGCCCTCATATCTCGAACACATCATGTGCGCGGTGCGGCGGCGGTTCACGCTTGTCGAGCCCGAAGTGACGCTCGAGGCCAACCCCGACGACGTGACGCCCGAACATCTCAGAGCGTGGCGGGACATGGGCGTCAACCGCATCAGCCTGGGCGTACAGAGCTTCGCCGATCCCGTGCTTGAATACCTCGGACGCAACCACGACGCGCGCGAGGCGCACGCCGCTTGCGAGCTGATCGCGGCGCATTTCGATAACTGGAGCGTAGACCTCATCT
>PUMX01000033.1 GCA_003552485.1 Candidatus Hydrogenedentota bacterium | reverse complement strand
GCCAGTTCAACCGTGAAAGTGTCATGAGATTCCTTGCGTTGGCGTTGAATGCGATAGGCGGTTGGCGCCATTGGTTCGGCAAGCTGTTGAGCCATGGGAACACTCTCCAATCGCTCTCACGCCGCCTTTGGAGCATGTCCGGCGGCGGCGCAGGCGGTTATCCATCCCCCCGGACGCCAACACACCGTGAAGTCCGGGCCTACACCTGATGTGTTCACACAAAAGCGCGGCCTACGTGTCGTCGTAGATGTCCAGCACTTACAACCGGGCCGCATTGAGCCGGTGCGCGAAAACCGTTACAAGCCCTCGCAAGATGCCGCGGAAAACCGGACCTCTTGCTCAGATGACTAAACACATGAGCGGAATATTGCAGGATTCCGCGGTTCAAGGAATCCACCCAAATTGGGCAAACCGGTAGCTACCTGAATCACTTGGACGGTTGCGCGTGTTTCGCGCGCAACGCGCGCGCTTCCTCCGTGATGTCAATTCCGGCGGGACACCAGGTTATACAACGACCACAGCCCACACACCCCGAAGTCCCGTACTGGTCATGCCATGTAGAAAGCTTATGGGTCATCCATTGCCGGTAGCGACTCACCGTCGATTTCCGCACGCTGCCCCCGTGAATATAGGAGAACTCCGTCGTGAAGCACGAGTCCCAAACCCGTACACGATCAGCGCTCTGGCCATTCACAGCCGAGCCGTCATACACAGTGGAGCAGAAACACGTCGGACACGACATCGTGCAATTCGCACAATCCAGGCACCGCTTGGCCACCTCTTCCCAATGGGGGCTCTCCGCGTTGGCGGCCAGCAATTCGCGCAATCCGTTCGTATCAAGCGTGCGGCCCATCTGTTTGCGAGCCCGCTCCGGCGCCGCGGCCGCCTGCTCTTTTTCCTCCTCAGAAGCTTCCGGAAGATCCAAGGCGTCCAGCACCTTCTTGCCTTTTTTGGCGCCGCTTTCCACGGCAAAAAAGTGGCGATCCTTCGTAAGAATCTCTGTTAGCGCAAGGTCGTAGCCTGACGATACGGATGGCCCGGTCCCCATGCTGTCGCAGAAACACGTACCGCCGGCGCGGCCACAATTTACCGCTACGATGAAAGCGTTGTTGCGCCGTTCCGCATAGGTTGGATCCGGATGCTGGCTGTCCAGGAACACTTGGTCTTGAATGCGAATTGCATTTAACTCGCAAGCGCGAACACCCAACAGCGCGTACTTCGGCGCTTTCTTCGGGGGGACATGAAACTGAAGGTGGCCGTTCTTTCGTTCGGCCTGTAGCAAGGTAGTTTGCGGAGGGAAAAGATACTTCTTCCAAGAATGAGGGCCTACGACGTAAGCGAACAACTGTTCGTGCTTCGCCTTGCGAAGGCTATAGGAACCCGGCGCCTGATCGTCTTCCCAGCCGATTGGCAAGTCGCCGGCGCCACTGACCGGCCCATACTCAATTGCGTTTCCCCGCCGAAACGGCCCCACCACCTCATAACCCTGACCAACAAGGGCTTGCACCAACTCGTCAAAACGCGTGCGTTCGAGTATATGCATGGTATTACCTGCCCCCTTCCTGGGCATCGGCGGAAATCATTCCCACCGCCTCATGGCGCTTAAGGAGGACCAGCCAGTCGGCATTTCTAATAATCCGGTGACATCCCTACTCCTGTTGCGCCAGTTTTAGCAACTCTTATGCCATATGACCCCAGACCACTCCTTCATACATAAGTACCTACACTACAAAGAGTTAGCAGATTACCAGACACGGCTCCCCGCCCCATTCACCGTTCATCCGAACAGATCTAACACGAACACTACTGTCATCATTGCGCACTCCCCTCCTCGACCGCCCACTGGACGAAACCGTTCGGTGGGCGAGCCCAGCGAACGCTGCCGCGCAAGAAACAGCGCCCCACACGTTCCTTGGCAATCAGATACCGAGCACGTCGCAGGTCCGTGCAAAAATGGTCTCTGCAGCGCCGGTGGCGGGTATAGTGTACAGTAATCCGCGCTTCTCATAGTACTCGACCAAGGGCGCGGTTGACGCTTCGTACGCGCCGAGCCGCGTTTTGACGGACTCTGGTTCATCGTCGGTGCGGCGGTACAGTTCTCCACCGCAACGGTCGCAAACACCCGGCGTCGCCGGAGGACTGGTCTCCTCGTGAAAAACGGCTTTACACTGGCGGCATGTCAAACGGCCGGATATGCGGCGGATAATTTCTTCTTCGGCGATATCGTAGTACAACACGCCCGACAAATCCACCCCATGCTCGGCCAGCAGCTCGTCAAGCGCTTGCGCCTGCTTTACCGTTCGAGGAAATCCGTCCAACAAGAAACCCTGCTCACATGTCAAACACTTTGAACGGTCTCGAATCAAATCGATGACCGTATCGTCAGGCACCAATTCGCCCCGATTCATATACTCGACAGCGCTGCGCATAGCGGGCGGGCGCTCTTCCTCAGGCAAGTCCCGCGCCGCGCGGAATACGTCTCCCATGGCCAAGTGACAGGCCCCCAAACGCTCGACCAGCAATGCGGCTTGGGTGCCTTTGCCGGAGCCTGGCGCTCCGAGAAGAATGAGGCGATGAACTCTGGCCGGCGCCGGCTGATCTGAGGGACACTCCGCCTCATCGCCATAGAACCACGTTACCCGCTCGCCGTGTGCAGACATTGATACGTATTCCTTCCCTCATGTTAGAAAACCACCCTCGAGCCGATGCGAGTCTAGCGCGAATCGTAGTCCGCCATAATCGGCGCCCGCTAGTCGGTGAGGCCCGTTCCCCACACACCATTCTTAATGACGCAAGCCTCAGCTCAACGCCGCACACGAGGGTAGCCCCCGAAAGAAAGCGGTCTAGAGGGATAAAGCAGAAGAACTGGAGGCGGCACCCGGACTCGAACCGGGAGTACAAGGCTTTGCAGGCCTCTGCCTTACCAGTTTGGCTATGCCGCCCCTCACACTCGTATTGTATCCACTGCTTATGCCCAAGTCAACGCCCGGACTCGTGTCGCTGAACCAAGCGCCATCGTTAGCAAGAGAACCGTCTCCCCCGCATGGCAAGCGCTCATTTCCCATGCCCGCCGGATTCAGATTTCTGCTGCAGGATAAGGGTTTGTATGGCCTGGGGATCCGGAATACCCTCCACTCGGATTTCGTATCCTTCGGCGCCGGCCGTGGCGATTAGCAGGTCGCCTATCCCGAACAGCCGCTGCAATAGCGACTGATGCACGCTGATGGTGCGAATGTCGCCGGAGAAGAATTTCTTGTAACGCTTTGAGAGCAGGCCACGCTCGACCACGATCCGGTCGGAATGCACGCGCAACGTCAACGAAGCTCGCTTGACCCAAGCGATAATCAATGGAATCAACAACCAAAAGAATACGTAATACCAGAAGAAGTTCCAATGACTCGGCTTGGCCGTAACGATTGGTTCGTCACTCATGTTAAATCCCCTTGTCTCAGTACCATTGGCGCGAGGCTATTGCCGCCTGCGCCAAAACCCCACCGCCCTATTCTCGCAATCTCCTCGTGCTCGCGCATGGTGCGAAGCGGCTTTCGACAGCGCGAACCTGCCCTTCCACTCTTCGCCAATCACTCCTCCGTTTGCTCGCCGCCCGGCCGTATCTTACAGAACCCCTGGGGCGGCATATCCAGAGCGTTGTTGAACTTGCTGGAGAGGTTCTGGAAAGCGATGAGTCCAGTCAACTCTACAAGGGCGTCATCGTCGAAATGCCGCTTTAGGTCCTCGATCATTGCTGCGTCCACCTGTCCGTCCGTGCGTGTGACAGCCTCTGTGTACGCAAGTACAGCGCGCTCCCTATCGTCGAACTGATCGTTGGACGCCCACTCTTCCAGAGCGTCTATCTTGTCCCAACTGACGCCACGCTTGTTCAACGTGGCGGAGTTCACGTCGACGCAGAAGCGGCAATGATTAATCTGGGATACGCGCACCGTGACCAAGGACCGCAACGCCGGCGGCACGGGACTGCGGCGGCGTTCCAACACGCCGAAGAGCGCCGCCACGGCCATGAACAGCTTGGGGACGCGGCCCCATACGAGCGCCGGTTCCAGTACGGCGCCGTACTTGCGCTTCTGATTCCAGAAGAACGGGCGCAGGAGCCAGGGATAACGCTTCATCGGTTTGGGTTTGACATACATACGGATCGTTGCCCTCTAAAAACTCTTCGTGCGCCTACGTCCTAAAGCCATCACTCAACTAATACCAATCCGATTACATTCGCGCCGCGGTTGGGCATGACTACCTTGTCTTCAGCCTGGGTCAAGATGGCGCCGCTGAAGCGTCCCGCTCCCACGGGGACATGGCTCACGGACGGGCCGGACCAGTATTCGTTCGTATCGGGGTCGTAAACGCCTACATGCTCCGAGCGGTACGGCGCCATGATAACCAGGCCACAGGGCAAAAGTTCCGCAGCCATAAACGCGCCGCCGCCCTCGCCATGTTCGGGACCGCGGATGAGCTCATCACTCACGGGATCATAGATTCCAATGTGCGCGGCATTGCGCGGCGCCATAATGATCTTGCCATTCTTCGCCTCCACGGAACCCGAGTACGCAGGCATCTCTTCGTCAACGCGGGCCCCGCTGCGGTAGGTGTTCTCGCGGGGATCGTAGACCCCGACATGCGCGCTACGGAACGGAGTAAAGATAACATCGCCCGTAAGACTGCTCTTCGTAACAGTCGAAAACGCATAGGCATCGGTCTCGTTATGCTCGGGACCATCCCAGTAAACGTCCGTCTCCGGATTGTACAAGCCCACTACATTGGCAAGGAGCGGCCCGAAAACCACAAGCTCAGGACTCACCTTCGCGCTTCCCAAAAATGCGTTATCCGTGGCTTGGCCATGGGCGGCGCCATCCCGGTATGCCCTCGTCTCCGGATCATAGACGCCAACGTTTCGGCTGCCCCGTGGCGTCAAGATGACTTCGCCATCCGCCAGCGCCCCCATGCCAAAGCCCCCCTCATGGTGATGAGGCGCTGTATGCTCGAAGACATTGGATGCCGGGTCGTACTCGCCAACGTATTGACCTGTGCGGGGCACAAGAACAATTCGTCCATCCTCCAGCAGAACGCCGCCCCGAAATTCCTTGTCGCCGGTTCTTGGGACTTCCGGACCGTCTACATAACGCAGCGTAACGCTCCCATTCGCCCAAACGTTTTCATCGGCGACCGCGGCAAACGCCACACACAGCCCGGCAATTGCGGCAACGCACGTCTTCTTTGCGGACACGCTACTGCTCCTTATCCCATCTTAGGCAAACACCAAGGCGATTTCATTTCGCGCCGCATCATGCGGTTAGGCGGATCTTCGCGCGGAAACCATTCCTTTTCCGGGTCCCATTCGAGCTCCCGGCCCAGTTGCACAGCAATCCAACCGAGATGGCACGTAATTTCCGAAGCTACGGACGAATCGATCGGCGCGATGGTCTCCTCGCGGCTACGCACACAATCGATAAAGTTCTTCCGATGGTTTTCGCTCTTGTACAATTGAATTTCAAGCTCTTCACGCGGAATCTCCAACAACTTCGCCGGTTCCGCCTCAATGCCGTGCCGATTCACCCAGACCCAGCCATCCTCGCCCTCGAAAGTAACGCCGCGGCGATGGCCCTCGAATCCCGCGCCCTCACCCGTGAAGCTTACCAGCACCCCGTCGGCATACTCGTACTCAATCTCCCAATGAAGAGGGCAATCGCAGAGAATGTCCTCCTCCGGGGTGGGGAATCTCGCGCTTCCCCGCACATTGACTGGCCCTGTGTCCTCGACGCCCATACCCCACGCGCAGATGTCAATATGGTGGATGCCCCACCCGGCAATAAAGCCCACGGAGTAGTCGCTGATGTGATACCAGTGGGGCGTGACGACGCGCTGAGGCACATAGGGGCGATCCGGCGCGGGCCCAAGCCACATGTCATAGTCGAGTCCGTCCGGCGCGGGCTCCGGCTCAAGCCGCGTGAGACCGCTGCGGTCGTCGTCCGCGCCGGAAGTAGTGCACGTCTTCACCGCTTTAAGCTTGCCAATTCGGCCGCTGCGCACGAGTTCACAGGCCTGGCGGAAACGGTTATCGGATCTTTGTTGCACGCCGAACTGAAACACGCGCTCGCGCTCATGAATCACGTGGCGCAAGAGCTGCGCTTCCTCGATGGTAAGGCCGACGGGCTTTTCGAGGTACATATCCTTGCCCGCCACGGCGGCGGCGATCGCGTGAAGCGCGTGCCAATGATCCGGTGAAGCAATGAGCACCGCATCGATATCCGGATTGTCCAACAACTCGCGGAAGTCGTCATACAACAGACAGTCGCTATTGCCGTAGTACTCATCGACCTGCGCCTTTGCGGCCTCCCGAACATCGCGCTTCACGTCGCACATGGCCATGACGCGGCAATCCTCGACCCGTACAAAATCACGGAGGTTGGATTGGCCCATGCCCCCCGAACCAATGCAACCCAGGTGGATCCGGTCATTGGGCGCCGCCGCGGCCGTCCGGCCTAACACGGAGGGCGCTACAATCTGTGGAAAGCCGGCTATTGCGGCGAGCGCGCCGCCGCCAACGCCCACACTGGACAGAAACTGTCTGCGGCCTACTTTTCCGGTCCCCGTATTCGCGGGCTTGTTTCCGCTGTTCTGTCCACCAGTATTCTGTATCATCCGGTGCATCCTCCAAGGTTTGCGTCACGCGGTGACCGGATGGCCGGCATTGTCCACGAGGGTCTCATTCTGTACATCGTATTGCACGGTAATCCGGCGGCGGTAGCTGAGCGTGGCCATGTGCAAAGCCGTCTGGACGTTGTAAGCGAGTTCGATACCACTGACAGGATCGCTTTCGCCACGGATCGACCGGACGAAGTTCGCCATATGCTGTTGGCCACTCCCCCGATCCTTGACAGCCACTGTGCGCGGCTCCTTGTCCGAGCCGTCAGCAGGAATGAATTGGATCTCGTCGTCATCAAACACCAAGGCGCCCTCCCACCCGCGAAGCACGGGGCTACGGTTGAGGGAGCTGCGGCTGCCAGTGGCTGCATAGTCGTTGCCCTGCGTCCCCAGCACCGCGACACACACGCGTTCCGGATACTCGACAAGCATGTTGAAGGTGTCCGGCACTTCACGTTCGGGATAATCGTAGCGATGGATGCCGCCCGTCGCCACGGCATGGCATGGCGCACCCAGGCCGAGCGCGTAAACAGCCGGCGTCATGCTGTGCGGATACAGGTCCGTAACGGGACCGCCGCTGTAGTCCTCGTACAACCGCCACCGGAAATAGCGGCTAACGTCGAAAGGCTGTTGCGGCGCGTCGCCAATAAAGGCGTCCCAGTCGAGATCCGGCCCGGGCTGCACATCGGGATCATCGATGGGCATCCCACGTTCACCCCAATCTCCCACGCGAAAATAACCACACTCCGCATGAATGGGCTCGCCAATGAGACCCTGCTCGACCAGGTCGCGCGCTTGCCGCCAGGCACTGTCCATCATGCCTTGCGTGCCCAACTCGAAAACCACTCCATTCTCCCGGACGGCATTTCGGGCCTGTTTGGTCACCGCAAACTGGCGCCAGTGGGTGAAGGGTTTCTCGCAAAAGATATGTTTGCCTTGGTTCGCCGCATCAACTACTTGGCCACCGTGAATATGATCCGGCGTGGCGATGATCACCGCATCGACGCGCGGATCGTCGAGGAGTTCGCGGTGGTCCATGTATTGCCGCTCGGCGCCGGAATTTTCGGCGGCCGCGGCCATACGCGGCCGGTATGTGTCGCACACAGCGACAACTTCAACATCTCCGTCATCCAGGCCCAGCAGGTTGCGCGTCAAGCCTCCGCCTCGGCTTCCGCAACCAATTACGCCAACGCCG
>PUMX01000005.1 GCA_003552485.1 Candidatus Hydrogenedentota bacterium | reverse complement strand
CTTTCTTGTTAACCTGCAACGCGCCCTCTTAATCGGGGATACTGATGGGCTTACGGCGTTAGTTGAACGGGTGAACAGCCGCGGCTGCGGACCGGTCACAATGGCCGCGTCACCCGTTGCTTCCTTGCGCGCCGCTGTGGGAAACTAGCGATGGTAAATGAGCCCGTCGTCATTACCGGCGTGGGGGTATTAGCGTCGAATGGGCTGGGCCGCCGAGCGTTTTGGGACGCGCTAAAAGACGGCGTGTCTGGGATACGCCGCGTGGCGAGGTTCGATCCTTCCGCCTTTCCGTGCCAGATAGCGGGAGAGCTCTGGGACTTCGATCCCGCGGACTTCATGCGCAAGCGCCAAGTTCGGCACTGGTACCGGCACGTGCATCAAGCCATAGCATCTTCGCGTTTGGCGCTCGAGGACGCCGAACTGTGGCGGGCGGGTTATGACCCCGAACGTTTAGCTACTGCAATCGGCACAAGCATTGGTTCGCCCAATGAGGTCTGGCAAGAGCAGAACAAAGCGTTTGAGGCACACGGTTACCGTAGAATCAACAGGTTTGGGTCATCCGCGTTCTCGGGGCATGCGGCGACGGTGAACGTAAGCGTTGACTATGGTTTTCGAGGCCCGGCTACGACGATTTCCAGTGGGTGTAATACAGGATTAGACACGTTGTCATGGGGTGTGCGCCAGATTCGCAGTGGCGAAGTTGACGCAGCCTTGATCGGGGCGACCGAGTCGCCCATCTTTCCCTTGTCATTTGCTGCGGCGTGTTCGCTTGGCGTCTTGTCGACCCGGAACGACGCGCCCACGCGGGCTATGCGGCCTTTTGACCGGGATCGCGACGGAATCGTCCTTGCCGAAGGCGCCGTGGCATTGGTGTTGGAACGGCTTGACAAAGCGCGCGCGCGCGGCGCCCGGATATTCGCTGAAGTGGCGTCGTACGCATCAAGTACGGAAGCAGTAAACCCCCTATTGCTGGACCGGGAGGGTACGGCGTTAGCTCGGGCCATTGAGCAGGCCATCAAGCTGGCGGGCATGACCCCCGCCGATATCGACTATGTTCAATGTCATGGGGTCTCTCTCGAGATGTACGATGTTTGCGAGACGAACGCTTACAAGAAGGCCTTAGGCAAGTGGGCGTACCGCATACCTATTTCCTCGGTAAAGTCCATGACCGGCCAGGCGTATGCCGTCGCCGGCTTGTTTGGTGTGGCCGCCTGCCTGTTCTCGATGAGCGAGGGCATAATCCCGCCTACTCTCAATCTTGATAATGCCGCGCCCGACTGCGACTTGGACTACGTGCCAAACAAGCTTCGTTACAATGACGTGCGCACGGCCCTCGCCGTAGCGATGAGCTTTGGAGGAACACACGGCGCAGTCGTATTGCGCAAAACGGATTAGCGCATGGATACAACATGGCTCACGGTGCTCATGGCGATTTGCGCAGCCGCCTGTTTCGGGTTAGGGGGCCTTGTATTTTATCGCGATCCCGCGAATCCTACGAATCGCGCCTTTGCCGTGGTCAGTGTCAATCTTATGCTATGGACTGGCGGCGTGGCGTTCATCATTCAGAGTTCGACCGAAGAGGCCGCCCGCTTCTGGGTGACAGCCACCTTTGTGGTGGCCGCCTTCCTGCCCGCCACGTTCCATCACTTCATCTGCGTGTTTCCCTCCGGACGTTTTCAGGGATTGCGCGCGATTCAGGGATTCCTTTATGCGGCGGGAGCGCTCCTGGCCGCCGGTACGTTGTTTACACCCTGGCACATTGAATCTATAGAGGTGTTTCCTGGCCGTCCGCCGCTGGTAACCTATGGGCCGCTATTTCCCGTGTTCGGCGTGTGTGTGGGCGTGGCGGCGCTATTGGCCTTCATCAACTTGTTCCGCAAGCGCGCCACTGCGCAGGGAATCGAGCGCCGTCAGGTCGAGCACGTTATCCTAGGCATTTTCGTGTCAATGCTTCTCGCCATCGCCACCAATGTGCTCGCGCCCGTGCTTGGCGTCCATCATCTCGAAGCCTATGGGCCGCTATTCACGCTCATTATGGTGATCATCTTCGCGTATGCGATGGTCCGATACCAATTGCTGGATGTCTGGGTAATCATTTCGCGTACGGCGCTGTATACGTTCCTGACCGCCTTCGTGGTTATCACGTTCTTTGGCGCCGTGGCGTTGGTGCATCTTGTCGTCAGTGAGGGCGGCCGGGCCGAGAATATTTTGCCTACGGTGATGGCCGCCGTCATAATTGCTCTCGTTTTGCAACCCATAAAGGAGCGCGTGCAACTCCTCTTGGACCGTTTTGTGGTGAAACGCCGCTATGACACCCACGCGCTGCTGCGCCGGATCAGTCAGAACGCCGGGCAACTCGCCAATCTCGACGAGCTGCTGGCGAAAATCAGCGACGATGTGCGCGATACGATAGGAGTCACCAGTTTCCGTGTGCTCCTGCTCGACGAAAAAGAACCCGCGCACTTGATAACCGAGTATTCGAGTGAGCCCGGGGAAACCAAGGAACGGCTGCAGAACTTCAGCGTGTTGGTCAATCACCTGCGCACACACGGCGAGCCCATTATTCGCGAGCAACTTGGGCACGCGCCCCCGTCACGGGCGCAGACGGAACTGCGCGACCAATTGGAAGAGCTTCAAGCAGAGCTCTGCTTGCCTCTCGCTACTTCCTCGGGCCTGATTGGCATGCTGCTTCTTGGCCCCAAGACCTCGCGTGATGTGTACTCCGCCGAGGATCTCGCCTTATTCGTAGCGGCGGCGGGCCACTTGGCCACGGCCATCGAGAACGGCCGCCTGTACCGCAAATTGGAAGAGGCGAATATGCACCGCGCACGGATTCTGAGTAACATGCGCGGCGGGGTCATCGCGGTGGACACCACGGGGCTGATCTCGACGGTGAATCAGGGCGCTGTCGAGTTGATCGGCCCCGTCGAATGGGGGACGAGCATAGACAGTCTGCCCGGCCAAGTGCGCGACGTGCTGAAACAGACGCTGCAAGAGCGCCGCGCCGTGCGGGATTTTGAAACGTTGCTGACGCGTCCCGACGGGCAGCACTTCCATGTGGTCATGTCAACATCCTCGTTGGTGGCGACTGACGATACCCCGTTGGGGGCGATGGTCATGATTTACGATCTCACCCAAGTCAAGCGCCTCGAGCAGAATGTGAAACGGGCGGATCGGTTATCGTCGCTGGGCGTGCTCGCCGCCGGTATGGCGCACGAGATAAAGAACCCGCTGGTCTCGATCAAATCCCTGAGCCAACTGCTTGTCGATCGGTATAATGACACGGATTTTCGCACCACCTTCAGCGACCTCGTGCCTCAAGAGGTGGACCGCATAGACTCCATTGTTTCGCGGCTGCTCGACTTTGCCCGGCCCCGTCCGACCGATTTTGCTTATCACGATATCCGCACGATCATCGAGAAGGTGCTGGCCCTGGTCGAGAACCAGATCGTGAAACACCGTATCCGCGTTGAAACGGATTTCTCTACCGGGGAAGTGACCGTCTTTGGCGACGAACAACAGCTTCACCAAGTATTTCTTAATCTCGCTTTAAACGCCATCGACGCCATGATACCGTGTGAGGGCGGTGTGCTGCGGATCAGCGTGGATCATGGGCGGATGTACCCCCGGCATTCCGGGGTAAGCGCCTACCTCGAGGTGGACTGTGTTGTTGTGCGCATTGCGGATACCGGCTGCGGCATTGATGCGGACCGCCTCGACGTGGTATTCGCGCCCTTCTATACAAGCAAAGAAAACGGGAGTGGGTTGGGCCTAGCCGTGGTGCACGGCATCCTGACGGAACACAATGGCGACATCGACGTCGAAAGCTGGCCGGGCGAGGGAACCGCGTTTAGCGTCCGGTTGCCCTTGGTCAGCACGACGGTCTCCGCTGAGGGTAATTCACAATGAACGTTGTCTTGGTGGTAGCTGAAGATCATGGTTTGCGCGAGTCGTTGCGCGCCGCCTTGCCGAGCACCGATCTGATGCTTTTCGAGGGCGCTGTCGATGAAGCGGTGCGCCGGCTCATATCGATTGAAGCGGACGTGGCGGTGGTGGACGACACGCCCCGCCTCGGCATGACGGCCCTGCGCCGATTGCAGGAAGCCGCGCCCGATATGCCCATTATTGTGCTGAGCGCTACCGGCGATAGCGGCGCCATTGCCAATTTCACTATCGCAGGCGCCCGAAAGTGCCTGCCCAAACCGTATTCCTGCGACCAGTTATTGGAAACGATAGAAGAAGTGCTTCCCAACGGGAGCGTGAGCCGCGCCCCGGCGACCGAAGCGCCGGTTGGCGTGTCCGCCACGAGTCTGAGTCAACACCAGACGGCGCTGCGATGGATACAACGGACCGCCAGCCATATTCGAGACCCCGATCGCATCAGCGAAAGCCTCATGGACTGTCTGATCGATGTGTTTGACGCCGTGCGCGGCGCCGTGCTGTTGGAATCCGGAGGCTATGCGACCGTGGCCGCCAGTCAGGGTTTGCTGCCGGCCGTCGGGCAAACGGTGCGCTTCGACCTTACCGAGGGCATGATGCGGTGGTTCGAAGAGCACCGCTGCCTCATCGAGCGCCACCGATTGCCGAACGGCTTTCAGGCCGCCCGCGAGCTGCAAGTGCTTGGTGGGCGTATGGCCGCGCCGCTGATCTGCGACGGCCGCGTGCGCGGCGCCATCGTGCTGGGCGAGAAAGCGACCGGGCATGACTACAGTCAGGAGGAGCGCGAGCTGCTGACCGCGCTCGCCCGATATGCCTCGATTGCCCTCGAGAATGCTCAACTCTACAACGACGTCGCCCGCCAGCAATCGCGCCTGGACACGATTCTGGCCAATGTAAGCGCGGGCGTGGTCACTGTGGGCCGTGACAAGACCGTAACCCTCATGAACCAGAACGCCGAGCGGCTGTTGCAAGTGCGGCAAGCCGAGATCGTGGGCCGCAGCGTGCAGAAGCTCGGTTCGGCTTTTGCCGACGTGGTGCTGCGCACATTGAACGATGGCAAACCGAGGCTGCGCCAACAGGTGCGCGATCCGGCAATCAATGCGACGCTCGGGCTGAGCGTTACGCCGCTGGGGCCTGAAGGCGCCGTGGTCATGTTCTCCAAGCTGCCGAAGGAGAAAGAGCAAGCCGCTGAAGAGGACGTGGAATATAGTCCATTTTGGCAGTATCTCGCGTCGAGAGTCGCGCAGGAAATCAAGAATCCGATGGTCGCTATCAACACGTATGCGCAACTGCTGCCGCGCAAATACGAGTCGCCCGACTTTCGCGACGGCTTTAGTGAGGTGGTGCAACGAGAGATTGGCCGCATCAACGAGGTGGTCGAGAATCTATTCGAGTTCGCCAATAAGCCCCGGTTAACTCTCGAACCGGGCAGCTTGAACGAGACCGTCCAAAACGTCATGGAATCACTCAGGCCGGATTTGCGGGCGCGAAGGATCGAAATGGATGTCGAGTTGGATCCGGCCATGCCCAACGTCGAGTTGGATTCGGGCCGTCTGGCGCAAGCATTGCACAACGTCATCGAGAACGCTATGGAGGCCATGCCCGACGGGGGCGAAATCGTCGTGCGCACAACGCATGATGACGGGCAATGCGCCATTACCGTGGAAGACACCGGCCCGGGCATCGCCGAACAAGACGCGCCTCACATATTTACGCCATTCTTCAGCACAAGGGAGCAGGGCATGGGACTGGGCCTGACCATGGCGCACCGAATCGTGCGTCAGCACGGAGGCGAGCTGGCCCTGATGCCGTCGACCAAGGGCGGCGGCGCCTTTGTTATACGATTACCGGCTGCGGGAGCCGTCTATGCACACCATTCTAGCCATAGATGATGAACCGAGTATCCGTGAGACCTATCGCCTCGTGCTGTCAAAGACCTACCGCGTTCTGTTGGCGGATGGCGGCAAGGCGGGCCTCGACATGCTCGAGAAGCATCACGTGGACCTCATCATTCTAGACCATATGATGCCCGGCATGAACGGCCTCGAGTTTCTCGAAGCGGCGAAGGAGCGCGAGGTCGAGGCCCCCATCATCGTCGTCACGGCCATGAACTCGGTCTCCGTGGCTGTGGAAGCCATGAAACAGGGGGCGCGCGACTATCTCATCAAACCCTTCGACGTCGATGAGCTTTCCCTGCTCATCGGACGCACGCTCGAAGAAGAACGCGCGCGTCAGGAGCTGAGCCTGCTGCGCAGTGGCGAATCACGCGGTTTCGACTCGATCATTGGGAGCAGTCCCGCCTTGCAGCGCACGCTCGCGCTTGCCAGAGAGGCGGCCGCCGTCGAATCCACGGTGCTGATTACCGGCGAAAGCGGGACCGGCAAGGACGTGCTGGCCCGCGCCATTCATTCCGCGGGCGCGCGCGCCGGTGGACCCTTCGTGCACGTCTCCTGCTGCGCGATACCGGAACAACTGGTGGAGAGCGAGCTGTTCGGGCATGAGCGCGGCGCGTTCACCGGCGCCACGGACCGGCGCCACGGCAAGATTCAGGTGGCTGACGGCGGCGCCGTGTTCCTCGACGAAATCGGCGAAATGCCGCTCGACGCGCAATCGAAACTGCTGCGGGTGCTTCAGGATGGATGCTTCTATCCCGTCGGCAGCTCGAAATCAGTCGAGGTCGATGTGCGCTTTATATGCGCCACCAACCGCGACATCAAGGCGTCCGTCCACGGCGGCGCGTTCCGCGAAGACTTGTTCTATCGCATCAACGTGATTCCCATCGAGATGCCGCCGCTGCGCCAGCGCCGCGAAGACATTCCGGCGCTCGCCAACCACTTCACGGCGATGTACGCCCCGCAGGTGAACGCGGCGGCAAGAGAACTCAGCCAGGGCGCGTTGAACCGGCTCGCCGCCTATCACTGGCCCGGCAATATTCGCGAACTCGAGAACATAGTGCAGCGCATCCTGATCATGAATCGCGGGGAAACCGTCATCGAACCCGAGCATCTCCAACATGTGCTCCCCGATGAACCCGCGCCCGCCAGGCTTGAAGACGAACACGCCTTCGAGGGGCTGCCGCTTGACGAGGCGCGCGACCGGCTCGAAGCGCAGTTGATCATGCGCGCCCTCGAACGCAGCAATCACGTGCAATCACGCGCCGCCGAACTCTTGGGCACCACGCGGCGCATCCTCAAATATAAGATGGATCAGCTCAATATTCCCGCCCAGCCGGAAGCCGGGGAAGAGGACGCGCCCCGCTGGCGTCAGGCATAATTCGATGGCCCGGCGTCCCAAGCGGTCCACAGGGCGGGACTGGTCTCCCTGAATCCACTGAGATCCCTTTCGGTTCACACAAGCGTATGGCGGGACGTTGTCAAAAGCTGGACACGGCTTCTGCGCCCCGTCCCCAAAGAAACGGAGCGGCTGCATGTATCCTCATTGGCGCAAGCAACCCGAAAATGAGCAGGAATGGCTGCAAACGGTGATGGCGCTGGCGCGCTATCTGCGCGGCCCCAACGGATGCCCGTGGGACCGTGAACAAGGCGCCGCGGAATTCGCGCGTTTCACCATCGGCGAGGCCGAAGAGTTTATCGAGGCGCTCGCCAACGCCAACGACGAACACGCCGCCGAAGAAGCCGGCGACGTGCTCTTCTGCGTCTTCGCCGCCATTGCCGCCGCCGAGGAGCAAGGGCGCTTCTCGCTCAACGATGCGCTACAGGGCATCCACGAGAAGATGGTGCGTCGGCACGGACATGTCTTTGGCGAACACAACGCCGACAGTCCGCAAGACGCCGTGCGCGTGTGGAACAGCATCAAAGCCCAGGAAAAGCGTGCGCGCAAGGAGAAAGGGTGACGGTGTTCCCATTCCCCGCCGCATGGAAGACGGGCGCTCCGCCCGAGGAAGGACGAAGCGCCCGAAGTGTTACGGAGGG
>PUMX01000010.1 GCA_003552485.1 Candidatus Hydrogenedentota bacterium | reverse complement strand
GATCGGCAAGATAATCCAACCATAAAACGGACGCTTCGCGCGCTCCGACTCTTCCGATGGGCGGGAGGCGGCGGATATGTCTCGCACAGACACGGGTGAAATGCTCCCAGAATGGCTTGTTCGTGGAATAGGTTCAGAGAAGAAAAAGGCGCGGCGAACCCAGCGCTAGCCTTGGCCAATCCCCTTATATAACGCCATACGATGCATAGGCGCGGGATACGGTCAACGTCAGTTCTTAGCGGGATTGGAAAAGGAATCGGCAACCGCGGAAAGGGAAAAGCGGTACCTGCGCCTGACAGCGCTAGACCGTCCAACACACAGCCCAACAGTATACAGGATCCCCTTGCCGGGATCCAGGCGCCAGCGCGAACAAACGCCGCTGGCCTCGCCTCAGTTAAGCATCAGCGGGGCCAACAGGCGAAACTCACCGATGGCCACGTCGAACGATTCGCCGTCATCCCGCACCATGTGATACTGACCACGCATCTGGCCCGTGGGCGTGGGCAACGGGCAGGCGCTGCTGTACACGAACGACTCTCCGGGTTCGAGCCGCGGCTGCTTGCCCACCACCCCCGAACCCCGCGCCCGCTGCATGCGCCCCACCCCGTCCGTAATCGTCCAGTTCCGCGTCAGCAAGCGGGCTGGCTCGGTCCCTTCGTTGACGATACGCACATGGTAGGTGAAGAAATAGTGGTTGTTGCGGGGGTCGGATTGCTCGGGCTCATACTGGCTCTCGGTAATCACGCGGATGTTGTGGGTGCGGGTGTCCGAAGTGGCCGCCTTGCGAATCTCGTGGTAATGCATCATAGACGGTAGTCCGTGAGGCGGTTGGGCGCCGCCGAATCGTGCCGAACAGTGGATGCCGGCCGCTTGCCCGTGGAAGGATGGGGTGCTGGAAGGCGCTCGAGGAAAGGAAAACCACTGGGCCGAAGACGCGCTCCCCCTGAACCGACGCGCCACCGCTTGCGGCGGGCCATGCGCCCGAACTCGCTGCAAACTCCCCCGCCCCTCGATTTCCACGCCGGCCTGCTGCGCCCTTGGCGGCAGGCCGCTTGTGGTATGGGCGGACTATCTCCTCCAGGCAATCCAGCCATTACGAAGCCTCTAGCGCTGTGGAGCCCACAATCACGATGGCGTACTCGAACCATCGTAGACTCCCATTATGCACACTGCCGCCGCGCAGCGCAACTCCCGGAACCCCACTTTTGTGACGCAGGCCCATCCCCTACCCACTAGCCGGGTAAGCCTTCAATGTGAGGAGATAGCCCGCGAATGACGGAGCGTCCGGCGGCGATGATCGGACGGGGCTGCGTATGAACACAACCATGCGCGCACATGGCAACGGCGGCGAGCCCGTCGCGTTTTCCTATCTCGTGGGGACCGAGCTGACGATCTCCGCGCAACCGCTCACGCACCCGGCGGGGTTCATACCGCGTTCACTCTGGAATCCGGGCGAATCCGTGGGGATTATCCAGTATTAAGTTAGCATGACAATACCGTGCTTGCGCTACGCAGCGATGGGCGTCGTCGTGCATCATTGCTTCCTTCATGTTAAGATGCGCCTTACCGGATAGACTTCGGGGGGCGGCTCGGTTGTCAGATGGCAGCTCAGGACACAGCCCGCCTTCTAATAGGGTTAGCGGCGCCACGGACTTGAGCCGCGGCGCGAACACGCCTCGCCCGTCACCAGCCGGAACCGCACTCCATGACACGGGCGAACCGTCTCCGGCTTGTTCTGAGATGTGGCGCTCACGGGCGTGGCGACAACGAAGAAAGGAAGAGTCAATGAAATACCGCATGGGTACGGCGCAGGTCTATGTTCCCGACGAAAAGCCCGCGGCCGAAGCGATAAGCCGCACGACCCATCTTGCTATTGGCGCGCATCAGGATGATCTCGAGATCATGGCGTTTGAGGGTATCCTGGCTTGCTTCCAACAGCCGGACAAATGGTTCACCGGCGTGGTCGTCACCAATGGATCGGGTTCTCCGCGCGAGGGCGTATACGCGCATTATACGGATGACGAGATGCGCGGCGTGCGTTTTCGCGAACAAGAGAAGGCGGCTATCCTTGGGGATTACGCGGCGCAGGTCATGCTCGATTATCCGAGCAGCGCGGTTAAAGACAGCGCAAACAAGGATCCCGTGCATGACTTGGCGCTTATTATCGAGACGGCTGCGCCGGACACCGTGTACACGCACAACCTGGCGGACAAACACGACACGCATGTCGGCGTGACCATGAAGGTTATTGAGGCCCTGCGTAGCCTGCCCGCGGACAAGCGCCCAAACGCGTTCTACGGGTGCGAAGTGTGGCGTGATTTGGACTGGATGCTGGATACGGATAAGGCGGTGTTGGACTGTTCGCCCCACGAGAACCTGCAGATGGCGTTGCTCGGCGTGTTTGATTCGCAAATCGCGGGCGGAAAGCGTTATGACCTTGCCACAATGGGCCGCCGCCGCGCTAACGCCACGTATTACGCGTCGCATGCGACTGATGAGGCTACGGGCCTCGCGTTCGCCATGGACCTGATGCCGCTCATTCAAGATGACAGCGCCGATCCCGCCGCCTATGTGCAAGACGTGATTAACCGGTTTGCGGATGACGTAACCCAACGGATCCAACGGTTCAGCTAATGCCTTTACCCTTGGCTACATTACGCGGGGCGGCGGCGACCGGGGCGCTGCTGGCCGGTTGCGCCGCCGCGCTGCTTCTTTGCGCCTGTGGCGAAGGGCTCCCCGCGCCAGAGGAAAGGGAAGGTATCGTCACGTTGGCCCCGAATATCACGGAGACGGTGTTTGCCCTTGGCGAAGGCGACCGCGTCATTGGCCGCACTTCCTTCTGCGCGTATCCACCGGAGGCGCTCGACATTCCCGCTGTCGGCGGTCATCTGAATCCGGACCTCGAACGCATCACTGCGCTGGCGCCCGAGTTGATCTTGTTGCAGGGGCGTCACCAGAAGATGGCGGAATTCGCCCGGCGCCATGAGCTTCCCGTGGCGCATGTGGACATGGACAGTATCGAAACCATCCATGAAGGAATTCACATCATCGGCGAGATCTTGGACCGGGAAACCGAAGCCGCCGAACTCAGCGCGGCCATCGACGCCGACCTCGAGGCCATCGGTAACAAAGTGGCGGATCGCGAGCGGCCGCGTGTGCTCATTATCACCACGCGCACGCAGCATAATCTGCACCAGCTTTATACAGCGGGCGGGCCCTCGTTTTTGTCTGAGATGGTAACGATCGCTGGCGGCGAGAACATCTATGCTGATGCGTCGCGCGCCTACATGGACGCGTCGAAAGAGACCGTGGTCATGCGCGAGCCGGAGGTGATTATTGAATTCCACGCCGGCGAGAATCTCACGGACGAGGAAGCGGCCCGTTACAAGGCCGACTGGAATGAACTGCCGTCGCTGCCGGCTGTGCAGAACGATCGCGTCCATCTCGTGCATGAGCCGCATAGCCTGACGCCGGGACCGCGCGTTGCGGAGATTACGCGCCTGTTGGCCGGGCTCATCCACCCGGATCTGGACCTGCCTGAGTGATGACCGCCCCTCACCGCCTCGAAGCCGACCGTATTGCTTTCGCTTATGAGCCGGGCGCGGATGTCTTTCGTGATGTCAGCGCCACGCTCGAAGGCGGCGAGGTGGCGGGTATTGTCGGGCCGAACGGTTCGGGGAAGAGCACGCTGTTGCGCGTGCTGAGCGGAATGCTCGCGCCAAAGGCCGGCGGCGTGCTGCTCGACGGTCAACCCGTGCATCGGCTGTCGCCGCGGCGCCGTGCGCGCACGCTGGCGTTTCTGCCGCAATCCGTGGACCCCGTCTTTTCGCTCAGCGCGTTCGAAGTTGTGTGCTTGGGCCGGTTTCCTCATGCGGGAACCATGGGCGGGCTTGGGCCGGACGACTACCAGGTCGCGGAACGGTGCTTGCGCGATACCGAAACCGAAGAGCTGCGGGATCGCGATTTCTTCACGCTGTCGGGCGGCGAACGGCAGCGCGTGCTCATTGCGAGCATCCTCGCGCAGGAGCCCGCGCTCTTGCTGCTCGACGAACCGACCTCGGCGCTGGATATACATCACCAGATCGAAGTGTTCGGGCTGTTGCGGCGGCTGGCGCGCGACGGTTACGGCGTTGCGGTGGTCACGCACGACTTGAATCTGGCCGCGCGGTTCTGCACGCGCCTGCTTCTGCTCGGCAGCGGGCCGGGGTTGCTCGCATCAGGGCCGGCTCATGAGGTGCTGCAGGAATCCCTGTTGTCCGCGGCTTACGCCAGCGCGATTCGGGTTTGCGATCACCCGATTACCCACACGCTTCTGGTTACTGCCGAAGCTCCTCCGGAGGAACCGGAGTAATGCTGAGCCGGTATCGCATCCCTGCTATTCTCTTGCTGATTGGAGGCAGTGTGGCGCTGGTTTTTGCGAGCCTGGCCATTGGCGCCGAGCCGATTAGCTTGCGCCAAGCTTGGGCGGATTGGAGCGCGGGCTTGAGTTACGCTGAATCGCCAAGCCTGAGCATTCTGATCCAGCAGCGGCTGCCGCGCACGCTGGCCGCGCTTATCGCTGGGAGCGGGCTTGCGCTGGCGGGCTGCGCTTTTCAAGCGTTGCTGCGCAACCCCTTGGCGACGCCATACACGCTTGGGGTCGCCAGTTGGGGCGCGTTGGGCGCGTGGATGGCCACCGTGCTGCAGGGCCTCGGCATTCGCTTCTTTCTCTTCGGATTGCCACCCGTCGAAACGCTGGCCTTCTTGTTCGCCGCCTTTGACGTCACGATTATCTACCTGCTCGCCGTTGGACGCGCCCGCATGGCGCCCACGGTGCTGTTGCTGGCGGGCGTGACGATGGGCATGCTGGCGAACAGCGGCATTCTGCTCATGCGGTACTTGGCTGACCCCGAGCGGCTTGTTGTCATGGATCGATGGCTCATGGGCGGAGTGGACGTTTTGGGTTTCAGCCCCGTGATTGCATTGGCCGTTGGCGTGACGCCGTGCCTGCTCATCCTGCTGGCGCAGAGCGCGAAGTTTGACCAACTGGGCTTTGGAGAAGAACTCGCGGCGGGGCGAGGCGTCAACGTGCGCCGGTTGCAGCTTACCACGTTTCTCGTTGGCTCGCTGATGACAGCAATCATTGTATCCCGCGTTGGGCCCATCGGATTCGTTGGGCTTATCGTGCCACATGCAATCCGTGGCGTCGTGGGTTCGCGTCACCGGCTGCTGATGCCGCTAAGCCTGGTCACTGGCGGCGCGTTCCTCTGCTTTTGTGACATCATCGCGCGCCGCATAATGCCCGGCGAGACGCCCATCGGCATCATCACCACGATGATTGGCGGTCCGTTGTTCATTTACCTACTCGTCCGCCGCCGCCTCACCGACTGGCGCTGAGGCCGGTTGGACGCGTTTGATTGATGAGACAGCGTGTTCTTCCGCTTAAGCGTCAGCCAAGCCGGCTATTGGCGTGCTTCCGCGGAATTGCGTAGGATATGGGGCGCAGCATCCGTAGCGCCGCCTTTTTGGGGGGGCCATACCCTCGGTGGTATGCGGGCGCAAGCGACGCGCGGTCAGCGAGTGAAAGATCGCGGGTCTCCAGGGCAAGCGAGGGGTGTTTAGATAGACTGCTAACATTCCATCCAGCAATTGAGAAAATATGTACGGGAGTATTCCATTGTTTGGCGCCATTACTTGGGGCGCAGTGCAATTCGCGCTAATCGCCTCTGCTCTTCCCTCGATAACGCCGCATCCCGCCGAAGTTAACATGGGCGCGCGCGGCGAGTTCATCGTTACGCCGGCGACGCCGGTCGTAGTCGCCGATGACATCACGGAGACGGAACGCGAGCTTTACGCATCGGTATTCGAGGAGGCCGGTCTAAGGTTACGGTTCGTCCGCGCGTCGCAGCATCGCGCCGGAGCCGAAGGGATCTATGTCGGCGAAACCCATCGGCATGACAACCTGAGCAGCATCCGTGTGCGCCGTGATTACGATGAGCTCGAACCGCCGGGTCCGGAAGGATACCGGCTCTCGGTGTCCCGCCGGATGATCATCGTGGCGGGCAGCGACCCGGCCGGCACGTACTACGGCTTGCAAACCCTTTGCGCCTTGCTCGAAACGGGCCAGCGCGCGCCGGTGCTTACCATTCGCGACGAACCGGCGGCTGCGGTGCGGGGCGCGTATCTCAGGGAGAAGCCTGATGCGAGCGTGCTCGACGCCCTGGCCGCCGCCCGCTGCAACATGATGGTGGTCGAGCATCCCGAATTTGTCTCCGCCGATCGCGGGCGGTTGGCCGAATGGCGGGGCGTCTTTGAGGCGGCGCGGGAACGCCACATGACGCCGGTTCCCGTGCTGCCGCTTATCGATGGCGTCGAAGCGAAGCCGGACGTAGGCAACGGCATCCGCACCGTGAGCGCGCCGCTGCATATAGGCCAATGGACTGTCTTTGGCCGCGACGCATCGGCATCGGCCACCACGGAGGACATCGAGGTCACCTTTTCCGGCGTGACTGGTGAACCGGGGTGGGATTACGAGCTCACGGATCGGGAGGACGGCCGGGGCTGGCGTATCCGCAATCTGGCGGAGGGCATGGCGCCGGACGGAGCAGAAGCCTCCATACGCTATCCCCTCGAGGCTGGAGCAGGGGGCGAATGCTTGTCAGATCCCGATACCCGCGGAAGCTGGGACGAAGCCATTGCGGCTATCATGGAAACCCTGGAGCCTGACGCCGTGCATCTGGGTATGTTCGATCTCATGTGTTCGCCGTCGTGCGCTGGCTGCGCCGACGCGGGCGGGTCGCGCGCCGAACGGGTAAGCCGGGCACTGCATCACCTCGCCGACAGCGTCCGCGCCCACAATGAAGAAGCGGCTTTAGTGCTCTCGGCGGACTTACTGGATCCCGCCCATCTCGCGCGACGCTATGGACTCGCCGAACGCCGTCCGCGCCTGCCCGAGAATATGGGTCTTGTGGTGGGCGGCCCGATTGATCGCGCGCGGGAACGCGCCGATTGGGCGCGCGAGCGCGCCGCCTTTGTGTGGGCGTTGGGCGGCGAAGATCCCATCAACGGACACACGTGGGCCAGCGCGGCTATGGCCAGTGGCGGCGAACAGGCGGGCGTGTTGGCGCATTACAACGACGACGCTGTGTTCGAGGCGGCGATGAACAAGGCCTGGTCCCCAGCCGAGCCTACACGGCCATGGCCCGAGGGACTCAACGCCTTCTTTGGCGCCGCGCTTTGGGAACCCGATTACGACGCGATGCGCGACGCCATTGCAGCATTTGTGAACCGGCAAACGCTGGAGGGGCGCCCCATCCGTGAGCGTAGACGCCAGGCCGCAGACTTTTTTCGGTCTTTCCGCAGACAACCGGGCGTCGCGGACAGCGCACTTGTCGATCAAGCAGCCACGATTCACGAGCACATGCTGGATTATCTCGAGATCGAGCAGCGCTTCGAGGAGAACCGGGAACGCGGGGTCGGCAATCGGATGATCAATCTCGTTGAGACCCATTACGCTTTTCACCCCTACGGCGACGAGGAGCGCGCGAACCGGATTATCGGAACCGTGCAAAGAACTGGGCTAGTGGTCCCGTCGACCATTCTGTTCGGCGTTCATCTGCTGCCGATGCGGGAGGTGCGCGTTCCCGAGCAATACGGCCTTCTCGAAATGCCCATCAACCCGGCGTTCCGCGATTCCGAGGATCGTGCGGAGGCGCGCGTGGACCTTCTCATGGCGCCGGGTCCCCTGCTGCGTCTGGATTTTGAGACCGTGGGTACGGCGGAACTGACCGTGGAGGCTGGAGGCGCGCCGGACCGGCTCAGTCTAGCTGCTCAGGTTGAGAGCCAGGAGCGAGGCGGCGTGCAGGGGCCCGTGTTGCTACGCTCTATGCCTAGGGAGAGG
>PUMX01000391.1 GCA_003552485.1 Candidatus Hydrogenedentota bacterium | reverse complement strand
ATTCCGCCATGCGGCGCATGTCGTCGGGCTCGTTTACCGTCCATACAGCTACGGTGCGCTCCCGCTCCTGAAAAGCCTCGAGGTGTTCTCGGCTCATATGCGTGTAATTCAGGTTGACCCCGTGAGGAGAAATCAGGTCGGCCCATCGTACGAACAACAGCCAGTGTTGGGGGTGTTCGGGATCGTAGCCGCCCAGGTATTCGGTTCGGATGTTTGGCGTCATGGCTCGCACAGTCGCACAAATGATGGGTGAGAAAGACTGAATCACCACCTGCTCTTCCATTTCGCGCTCTCGGATTTCCTCGATTGCGCGCACGGTCATCTCGTAGTTGTGCGAACCCGAGGCCTCAATGAGCGACAACACCCGCGACCTGTGGCGGGGCAAGAGCTCCTCGCGTTCGGCCCCTATGCTCAATAGATGCGACTCAAGCGGCCCGTCATCATCGATCGGCTTCAGCTCCACATACACGCCGATGCGTCCCTCCGCCAGATCCAACGCCTCACCCAAGGTGGGTATTTGCTCGCCAGCAAACGTTTCGTCCTTCCACGCGCCGGCGTCGAGGGCCTTCAACTCGTCCAGCGTCATGTCGCGCACCGCGCCGCTTCCGTCGGTGGTTCGGTCCACCGTGGCGTCGTGAATGCATACGACGGCGCCATCCGCGCTCATGTGTGTATCCAACTCGAACCAGTCCGCGCCTTGTTCTATCGCCAACTCGAACGCGGCCAAAGTGTTCTCGGGGGCGTAAGCGCTGGCGCCGCGATGCGCTATCACATCGATCTCCTCTTCTGGAGGGGCCGCGCGGTAAATAGGCCTGGCGCATCCCACAAGGAGAACAAGGACCGCCAAACCAAGACAAGTTAAGGTAAACCTTATAGGAACCACGGTGCGCACTCCTCTCGACGGTCGTTCTTTTCCAATGGAAAGTTCATGAGTTCCTGCCGAGAGTTTGTATAGCATAATACGAGTACGCGAGTAAATCTGCGAGAACGCTATACAAATGCGCCGCCGACAGCTTCAAAGCGGATTCATGCCTGCGCGTTCTTGACTTGAACTTGCTAACGCCCGTGATTTGGTGGAAACTATGCCATGCTGTAAGGCGCCTGGGGCTTCATCATGCCCGCCAAGGGGAAACCGTTCCAAACCAGCCGGGGCCAGGGCGCGCTCAAAACCAAGGCATACGGCGTGGGCGCTTGAACAGGGGACATCGGATGACTGACGGCTTGGGAGCATCGCAGCACGAACGGCACGCGTCCATCGACGTCCTTCGGGGCTTGGCGGTGCTTGGCATACTGGTCATGAACATCCAGGACTTTTCCATGCCATTGGCCCACTATGTGAATCCGCACGCATCGGGCCGTATCGAAGGACTGAACTACGCAATCTGGTATTGGAGCCATCTGCTTGCCGATACCAAGTTCATTACCATCTTCAGCGCGTTATTCGGAGCGAGCACGTTGCTGATGGCGGAGAAGATCGAGCGCAGAGGCGGCGAACCCGCCAAGGTGTACTTTCGGCGCAACGGCGTGCTCTTGGTGGTGGGGCTGATTCACGCCTATATTTTCTGGGCTGGCGACGTGCTTACGCTCTACGCGATGTGCGCGTTCATCATCTTCTGGTTTCACAAACTGTCCGCCAGCGCGTTGTGCGTCCTGGGCCTTATGGCTGTCCTTGTGCCTACAGCACTCGGCGTACTCGCCGGGCTCGCTTCGCCGTTCTTCCCGCCGGACGTGCTCGGAGAATTGCACGCTCAAGTCCATCCTTCAGCAGCGGCACTGGAAGCGGAGATCGCTGCGTACCAGGGCGAATGGCTCGACCACGCACGCTACCGGGTGTCCAGGTCGGCCTACGTGCATACGGCGGGCATGGCCTATATGGGCTGGCGGCTGGCTGGCCTGATGCTCGTGGGGATGGGGCTTTACAAATTCGGCGTACTGACCGCCGCCAAGCGGAGCGGCTTCTATTGGGGCTGGATAGCTGCTGCGTTGTTCATTGGCCTTCCCGTTATACACCTTGGCGTGATGCGTATGGAGCACCACGGCTGGGACGCCGTGCGCGTCTTGTTTCTGGACGGCCAATATAACAACCTCGCCAGTCTCGTCGTTGCCATGGGCTGGGTCAGCGTCGCGATGCTGCTCTGCCGCGCATCATGGGCGCGGCCGCTGACCGCGCCATTGGCGGCCGTTGGGCGCATGGCCTTTACCAATTACCTGGCCCAAACCCTATTATGCGTCACGCTGTTCCATGGATATGGGCTGGGCTGGTTCGGAACGGTGGACCACACCGGTCAAATCCTCATCGTGTTTGCCATCTGGATGCTGCAGTTAGCGTGGTCGCCGTGGTGGCTTAATCGGTTTCGATACGGTCCCGCAGAGTGGGTCTGGCGTTACCTGACCTACGGTAAGGTCCCGGCGTGAGCGGGTTGAAGCAATCGCGCGGAACGCACAAGGTTACCAACGCGTTCACCAGACAACACGTACATTAAAAATCAGCAGGGACAGGCCGAAGCCCATCCCTGCAGAAGCGCTGTTGGCGTGCTTGGCGCTTAGGAATCAGGAGTCCGCCAGCAGTGGATTCGCGACTTCCTCGAGATCCGCAAGCACGAGTTCCTCATGCCATTCCTGCACCAATTCGCCGTCTTGATCATAGATCAGGGTTACCGGAAGCGCGCCCGTGAAAGTAATGTCCAGGGCTTGCGCCACCTCATCCGGCTGCGCCTCGATTACAAGCACATCAAAAGGAATCTCACGCTCGGCAAGGAACGGTTTGACCGTGTCGTCAATCGTGGCCACGGCGTCAGCCGTAACACTGACAAACGCGACTTCATCGGCCGGATATTGCTCGTAAAACTCGACGAAATACGGCATCTCGTTGACACACGGCGGGCACCAGGTGGCCCAGAAATTCACGAGGGTGACGCGGCCGCGACCCCCTTCCACGGCTTCTTTCAGTTCCGCCGCGTCCACAATCGTGACGTCGCCCTTCACCTCGGCTTCGACATCTTCCTCGGGGTCCACATCCGCCTCAGGCGCCGCGGGTTCTTCGGGCTCGTGAGCCTCCGCTTCTGGGCCGTTTTCTTCAGGGGGCGTTACGGCTTCCGGGTCCTCCGGCGCCTCACAGCCCGCCATCATGGCCACAAGCAACATCAGGGTGACTGTTACGGCAATAAGGGGCGCATCCAACGCGCCGGCCCGCCATGTTAATGCTCGAACGTGAACTTGCTGCTGTCTCATATTAACCTCTCAGAATTCTTGCCCGCGATTACCGTTTGATCGTGCAGCCCCACGCGCTGGTTACGGCCGGATCGGCATCGTTACCTGCGAGAAGTTGCTCGATTGCTTGGGCGAGGTAGTAGTGGTCGCCGATTTCGCCCGGGCTTCCACCGCTGGACACAGCCCCATGATACGCCAGCCGCAGCAGGTTGTCGGGGTCACGGTTGTCCACGATGTAAATCTCCGGGGTGCGTGTCGCGCCGACGGCGTCCACCCACTCCTGATCGCCGCCCTGCAAAACAGGCCACGTCACGCCCGCCTCTTCATTATATTGGACCACATCTTCGGTCGTCGTCCAATCTTCTGGATGCGGATCGACGCCGATAAAGACCACTTCCTCATGGTCTTCGTATTCAGCAACCAGCTCCTGATAGAACTGGTCGGCGCCCACGACCCACGGACACCGATGGCAACGCACGTCTATCACGACGAGTTTACCCTCCAACTCCGACAACGTGATCTCCTCGTCCGCGCCGTGCGCCTCCAACGTAAAGCACGGAACCTCTTCGCCAATTTCGACTTCACCCAATTCGTCGCCATGGGCCACGCCCAAGCTCGACACCAACGCGATCGCGGCGAATGACGCGATTAGCCCCCAACCGAGTGTGCCTCTCTTGCTCTTGACCATCGTGATTCTCCTTAGCTTGCTCCGCGAGTTGCGCGATTCGCCGCACCATGCGGACCCTTCCGCGCTCACTCAACATGTCTTAAACGAACCTTCCGGCGCTTTTAGGAGGGGTATCGCGTCCGTCAAAGCATCCGGCGTCAACGTTATAGGAACACAGTGGCGGCGCGGCATGTTCCGGAGAATTTGTCGTTGTTCAAGCGTCTTGACGAACGGAATCGCGAAATGCGCATTAATCGCATTCGGTTGGCTGCAACGGGATGTCGGTTTCCTGCTTCAAAGGACTTGTTTCCACTTGCCACGGACTCGCAGGCCCAGCGATAGCCGTACCCCGGCGTAGGTGCTTGAGGTATTCGCTTCGAGGGATTTCCCTTGCGCCAAGCCGCTTAAGATGATGGGTAGGAAGCTGGCAGTCGATGATTTCGAACCGCCATTGCCGGAGATGCGCTGTCAGATAAGCCAAGGCCACTTTCGAGCCATTGGGCGCGGCTGAAAACATGGACTCGCCAAAGAAGCACCGCCCGATAGCCACGCCGTACAGGCCTCCGGCCAACTGACCGCCGCGCCAGCACTCGACGGAATGCGCGTATCCAGCCTCGAAGAGCGCTTGGTAGGCCTCGCGCATTTCCAATGTGATCCATGTGCTTTCGCGGCTGGGCGTGGGTTGATACGCGCACTGGTCCACCACTTCGGAAAAAGCGGCGTCCATCGTGATAGAGAAGTCGCCCTTTTTAAGCAGACGGCGAAATCGCCTGTTAATGTAGAACTCATCCGGGAACATCGCCATCCGCGGATCCGGCGACCACCACAGGATGGGATCGCCTTCATTGAACCATGGGAAAATGCCCAGGCGATAGGCGGTAAGTAACCGCGGGACGCTGAGATCACCGCCCACAGCGAGCAGACCATCGGGCCTGGCCCAATCGGCCGGGGGAAACACAATCTGGTCGCCGATGCTGTAAACTGTCATACCTTACTTACTACGATACAAATAGATTGGCGCGTTAGACCGCGCTGTACAAAGCTTTGTGCCCTCGGCCCCCGCTGCCGTCTTACCAGCGCGGCAGCGACAGCGAATCGAATATGCTTTCAAGGACCCCCGCGGATACAATGCGCACCCGGGGATCGTGTGTCGCGCCACTGGCCCGCAGGTACAAGCCGCCTTGTTTGCGTATTTCGCTCATAAGATCACCCACGATCGGCACTTGATCAACCAAGCCCGTCACGGACTCCAAGGGATACGCCTTAATGCCCAGATCGAGCATATCACGGTGGAGGTCCGCATACCCGCCCGCCTCCATCATCAGCGACGGACTGCGCAGCGACGCCTCGGTTATGTGGACTATCCCATCTGTCATGTTAAAGCGTCCATTGAACTCCTCATACAATAGCCCTTCGTCGCGCAAATTGGGCACACGCAACCGGAAGACCTCGGTTGTGCGCAATATAGCGAGGATGCGCGTGGCAAGCCCCAACCGCCCGAATGACCCATCGCGGGCCCGCAGGCGCCCCGAGCCGCTGGTCCCCTCGACGGGCTTTTCGTCGCCGCCGAAGGGGATTTCAAACGTCATGTTGCCGCTGACGCTTCCTCTGAATCCGCGCGGTTCGCTAAACAACAAATCATCGAACAGGCGCGCGTGGACGGAATCAAACTCGAGCTCCATGTCGGCAACGCGAAGCCCAGTCACGCGCGGCCATTCGGCCTGAGCAGCGAGCCGACCGGAATACGGCCGGCACTCGAAGTCACTCACGGCGACGGTATCCGAATCGGCGGTTAACGTGGCGGTCACTTGCTCTAATGCGGCCCGCCGGAACAACAGCCGGTCCAGTTCCACGGCGATGTCGGCGGTAACCCGTTGCGGAGCAGCCGCCTCCGCGACCTCCGCCTGCCGAGCGCTGGCGTCTGAATCCGGCGTGTGTTGGAACTGCTCCCACGCCTCGGTTAGCGCGTCGGCGTTAGCCTGACGCCCTCCAATCCCACCGCTTACGTGGCCATCTTCGAAATGCAATGACAACACCAGATCGGATTCGTGGCCCTGCACGCGCACGTCGTCAAGCGTCAAGCGGCCCTCTTCCCAACGGATGACGCCGTCAACCGGGCTGAAAGCCGAGCCGTCGTCCCCGTGCGCGCCGCCATCCGCCAGCTCGACCATTATCACGGGCGGAGAGGGCTCCATTGCGATTGAGGCCACCCCGGCTGTTTCGACGAGGACAGGCATAACCTCGGACAGGCGGTGCAGGCTTATCGCCTGTTGCGGCGCGTGAACGCCCGCGTCGCCGTCCCAGAAGAACTCGACGCGTTCGCCCAGAAACGCCGCCTCGCCTCGCTCCATGCGCCAGCCGCCGTCTGTTTGTCCATCAATGCGCACGTTCGCCGCCACACCGGCCGGCTTATTAAACCAACGCCCCTGATCGATGGTCACGCCATCGAGATTGACCCCGGCTTCGAGGTGATTCCGCCCAGGCGCCGCCGAGATATCCACCTCGATGGCGCCGTCTATCGCCCATCCTTCCGGCATTTGCCCACGCCAGAGCCTGGCCGGCAGCGCGCCGTTGCCGTCAAGCGCCGTGAATGTTAAACGCCCTTCTTGGCGCTCCATCCGCGCCGTGAGTTGTGAAGTGGCAGACGCGCTATGAGCGACTTTGAACTCGAGTCCATCCCGATCTTCCGCAGGCAAGACCAAGTCCAGCGCCAATTCGCCATTGCTCCAATGGCTGATCGCAGGCCGAAGCCACTCGGATTCCACGGCTTCTGGCCGGAACGCATCCGCGATGGCGAGCAAGTCGGCCTCACACTGCCCCCTCCAACGCCGCGTTCCCGCATCATAAAGTCCCTCGATACGCACGGCGCCAACAGCTTGGCCATTCCCCGAAACGTCGGTGGATATTCGTTCGCCGTCCGAGGAAAAAGAAGCATGAATGTCGGTAAACCGTTCCCGATTATCCGCCAAGGCAAGCTCCATGCCGCCATCAGTCCACTCGCCTTCGATACGCAGATCAGGCGGCGTCCCGTGACCGGGCGCGAATGTGCCCGAGAAGCGAGTGACGTTGAGGCGCCCGCTGAGCGCCGTAATGGCGTCCGTCGCGACATAGGGCGCCAGGCGCGCCGGCGTCAGATCGACATGGCCGCTGAGCATCGTGGCCGCGGATGCGGTCGCGGCGTCGTAAGCCACTTCCCCCGAAAGAAGAACGCCGTCCCCCTCGATGTTCTCCAGGGTGAACACGTTATTGTCCACGGAGACGCTGCCTTTCAAACCTTCAAACGCCTGTTCGCCCTCGGCGACCGCCACGTTGAACCCGGCAAACTCGGCCCGGCCGCCTATCCATTGAACTCCGCCCTCTCGAGAATACTCAACCAGTCCCTCCTCAATTGTCAGCCATGCGTCCTCGTCCGGCTGCGAGACGGCGTCACGGGGAATGAAGAGATCGCCGAGGGCCGCCAACACCGGCGCATCGGCGGCGAGCTCAGGCGCCGCCACAACCCACGAACCATCGCGGCGGCGTTCGCCGTCGAACTCCGCACGCATATGCCTGCTCCGCCACTCGAAATCGTTGACAATGAGTTCGCCATCCTTCCACCAAGCTTGCCCTGAGACGATTCCCGCAAAAGGCGAAGCGCCGAAGCGGCGAGGCGGCGGCCGGAGGTCTCCGTGCACCCGCATCGCAATAGGCCCGCGGGCATCGCCTTCGAAGGCGATGCGTAAGTCGGCGTGCAGCGGCCCTAAGTCGGCCCATTGCTCCGGCACAACGGCGAACCCGTAAGTTTCCGCATTACCATAGACGTTACGGATCCGCCGGGTGCGCGTATCCGCTTCGATGTTGGCGTTCAACGCAAACCGGGCGCGGGATCCAAAATAGGGAACGCGTCCTTGAGTGATTCTCACGCGCCGTTGCGCGCCAAGCGCGTCTTCGATGTGAAGATCTCCCCGGATGACAACCGTCTCGGCATGCTCGAAGTGAAACTCGGCCTGTTCCGCTGCAATTT
>PUMX01000433.1 GCA_003552485.1 Candidatus Hydrogenedentota bacterium | reverse complement strand
CCAATCCTACCGCTAAGCCCGTGAGAATCAGCAATACGGGTAGCAGCATTAACACGGCCATGAGGGCCCGTTCACTGTGGGCCTGATGAGGAGTGTTCTCCGCCATTACCCCACGCTACCGTTTTCCATGACGCTTCCCCCTTTTCCCCGGCCCCGCACCTTTGGCAAAAGAATTGCCCCATATTCGGGGCGTCACTCTACCCCTCGCAAAGCGAAAGGAAGCGTTTTCGCTTTGCACCGATGGAATCTATTGTTTAGTCGAATAAGTTCGCTGGCCGGGTATGTCCCGGCCAGCGAACTCGGGTAATCAACTCACCCATTCCCGGCCCAATGCGGCTTCTCGCCTGCGAATGAGCCATTTCTCGCCTTCGAAGAGGAAATACGACAAGCCGGTGACGACCAACAACAGCAACCAGTGAAACGCGCTGATGCCCGCCGTCTCGAACAACTCCTGCATGAAGGGCGCGTACGAGAACAACAGCTGACCAGCCACGACGATCAAGGCCGCCAAAATCGCCAGCGGATTGCCGGTAAGGCCCTTCAAATTCATCGTGGATTCCTTCATGAAACGCACGTTGAACAGATAGAAAACCTCGAACATCACCAACGTATTGACGGCCACGGTCCGCGCGTAGGCGTCTTCCATGCCAATATGCCGCGTCCAGATGAACAAGGCGAAAATGCCGATGGCGCGCGTGACGCTGACTAACGTAATGCGCCAGAGGAAGAATTTGGTCAGCAACGGCTGGTTGGGATCCCGGGGCGGCCGTTGCATAATGCCGGCTTCCGGCGGTTCGAAGGCCAGGGCCACGGCCAGGGTAACCGCGGTAATCATGTTGACCCACAGAACCTGTAACGGAGTAATGGGAAGGATATACCCGGCCATGATGGCGGCGATGATCGTGAGCGACTGCCCGCCATTGGTCGGCAACAGAAACAGAATAGCCTTCCGCAAATTCGTATAAACCGTGCGGCCTTCTTCGACGGCATTAACGATGCTGGCGAAGTTGTCGTCCGTCAAGATCATTTCCGAGGCTTCTTTCGAAACCTCGGTGCCTTTGATACCCATGGCGATGCCAACTCGGGCGTTCTTCAAGGCGGGCGCGTCATTCACCCCATCGCCCGTCATGCCCACCACTTCGCCGTTTGCTTGCAACGCATTCACCAGACGCAGTTTGTGTTCGGGGCTGACTCGCGCGAATATGTCAATATCGCGCACGTGCTGAGCGAGCTCTTCGTCAGAAGTCTCTTCAATGTCTGAGCCCGTCATCGCGGTTTCGCCGTCGCCAACGCCTAGCTGGGCGCCGATAGCGCAGGCGGTCAGGGCATGGTCGCCCGTGAGCATCTTCACGTTGATGCCGGCCTGTCTGCAAAGATTCACCGATTCGATGGCCTCTTCGCGCACGGGATCCATGATCCCGACAATGGCGAGCAGGGTGAAGCCGCCCTCTTCGACGTCGGAGGGTTGCAGGGTTTCTTTATCAAGCGGCGCCGGCTTCCACGCCATGGCCAGCACGCGCTGACCTTCGCGCGCCCAAGCCTCGGCGTGCCACAACCAGTCCACGGGATCAATGTCCTGTTCTTCGTTGCCACCGTCCTTCCGTTGGCGCTCACACATCTCGAGCACGCGCTCGAGCGCGCCTTTTACGCAAATGATGCCTTCGGGTTCGGTGTCCCGGTGTTTGGGATGATACAGCGTGGCCATGTATCGTTTGCTGGAGTCGAAAGGCACGCTGTCCACTCGTGGCCATGCCTTCTGTTTCTGGCTTTCGTCGAACCCGGCCTTGCGCGCGGCCACAAGCAACGCGCCCTCCATGGGATCGCCCACGGGCTCCCATAAGTCCGTTTCGCGACTACGCTGTAGATAAGCATCATTACAAAGTAGGCCCACGCGCAGCCCGTCGAGCAGAGCCGGATGCTCCTGGGGATCAAGGGGTTCGCCTTCGCACGAAAAACTCCCGCTTCTTGGGTCGTATCCTTGGCCAGTGACTTCCGCCATCCCATGGCCAGCGTAGACCCGCACCACCATCATTTCGTTGCGCGTGAGCGTGCCGGTCTTGTCCGAGCAGATGGTCGTAATGGCGCCAAGCGTATCCACCGCGGGCAGCCTGCGGATGATGGCGCGGCGGCCGGCCATGCGTTGTACGCCGATGGCGAGCGTGACGGTCATGATAGCCGGCAGCCCTTCGGGAATCGCGGCCACCGCGATAGCCACGGCCGCCAAGAACAGATCGACGGGGTCTTCTTCGCCCACGAATAAGCCGAAAAGGAACGTGAACGCCGCCACGCCGACGATGACCGCAGCGAGAATCCGGCCAAACGCCGTGATCTTTTCGATGAGCGGCGTGGTGATTTCCTGGCTCTGCTCGACGAGTTCACTGATCCGGCCGATCTGCGTGTCGTTGGCTACGGCGACCACAATGCCTCGGGCTGTGCCGGCTGTCACCAGCGTGCCCGAGAACGCCATGCACGTGCGATCGCCGACAGGCGTCTTCGGATCGAGCGCATCCACGCCTTTGTGTACGGGCGCGGATTCCCCGGTGAGCACGGCCTCATCAATGGCGCACTCGCGCGCCTTAACAAGCCGCAGATCCGCGGGCACCTTATCACCTGCTTCGAGGATTACAAGGTCCCCAGGGGTCAGCTCCTCGGCGTTGATCTCCTTAGGCGTTGAGTCGCGCAGTACGGACGCCTCGAGAGTCACCATCTTGGCGATAGCTTCCAAGGCCTTTTCGGCCTTGCCCTCCTGCACAAAACCGATGATGGTGTTGATCAACACCACGCCAAGGATTACCCAAGTATCGATCCAGTGTCCGAGAAGCGCCGTGACCAAGGCGGCAGCAAGTAGGATGTAGATGAGGATGTTATGGAAGTGGGTGAGGAAACGAACAAACGCGCTGCGTTTTTTGGGGGGCTTGAGCCGGTTGGGACCGAAGACGCCAACGCGTTGTTCGGCTTCCTGTTGACTAAGACCTTCTTCGCTGGTCTCTAAAGACTTGTAGACGCTCTCGATATCTTGAGCGTGCCAATCTGTGTTGCGTAGTTGCTCCCGATCAAGTTCCATAAAGTCCCTTTAACGAGTAGTATGCTTGTCCAACTCTCCCGAGACCGACGTCCCAGCCAACCCCTTCTCTGAACAAGCCTAATGCCCAGCCCGCGTATGTCAAAACCGTTAAGACGCGGAACAACCATCCCCTAATGGCGCGGGAAAACTCCTCTTTATTCTAGTGAGCCCATATCCTACCGAATCCCGGGTTCCCGCGCAATATCGCTGCAACGTTATGCATGCTGACGCGGCGCTGGCCGCCATTTGGCCGAGCGCCATCGCTCGCAGTCTGGTCTCAACGAAACGGGCCGCCCAAATGCCCGTGGGAATTGGGTTTTCTTTTTCCACCTTTACGCCGTATGATGGAGTAAGCTGTAGACGAGGCGGTATAGCTGAACTAGGGGAGATTCTGGATGTTTCCGAAACGGATCGCCTCGCCTTCCGGTTGGGCGTTAATCCACTCAGGCCGGTTCAGTGAACATCGAGACTTGTACGTGAAGCGTCTAGAGTGGTGTGGTTGTCCGTTTGCGGCGCTGAGTTTCGGCGCTGGGAGCGCTGGCCGCGCGTGGCGGAGGCCACCTGTCGATGAAACCGAGGGAATCTATTGGGGAACACGTCATGAGCAAGAACAACAAGACCATCTATCTCATTTCGAACGGCGACTTCCGAACTCCGGCTTGTCTCGCGGCATGGCCCATGCAGGACCAAGCTCTGAAGAGCCTCCGCGCTGGCTTGAAGAAGCTCGGATACAACGCTGAGGTGCTCCCAAAGTTTGACAAGAAACGGAAGCACGGATTTCTCATGCGCCAGTGCGAAGGCGCAGAGGTAATCGCCAAGCTTCCGCCCGATGCCCCCGTGGCAGTCGTGCTGAGCACTTGGGCGTTCTCGCATCACATAACGGGTAGCCTGCAAACGCACAAGGGGCCCATACTCCTTATCGGGAACTTTGACGGGACGTGGCCGGGCTTGGTGGCGTTGCTGAATCATGCAGGAACGCTTGACCGGCTTGGCGTCAAGTATTCGCGCTTATGGAGCGAGACATTCGCGGACGACGAACAGTTCATGAAGCAACTTCAGACCTGGTGCGAAAAAGGCGAGGTTCGGCACAGCAGCAATCACCTTGCCGACGCGTCGAAACTGAAGCTGTCGAGCCAGGCCAACAAGCTTGGCGAAGACCTTGCCGCCGACATGTTGAAGAACAAGCGGATTCTGGGTCAGATGGATCCTGGCTGTATGGGGATGTACAACGCCGTGTTGGGTCCGGACAAGCTGGGCGCCATTGGAATGCCGCTTGAACTGCTGAATCAAAGCGATCTTGTCGCCGAAATGAACTTGGTGGACGAGAAGGAGGCGCAAAATCACCTCAACTGGCTGGTTCGTAAGGGTGTTTGGTTTAATTGGGGCACGGATAAGTTTGAACATCTCGTTCACAGCCAAGTGCTCGAACAAATGAAGATGTACTCGGCTGCTGCGCGTATCTATCAGCGCTACGGCCTTAGCGCCATTGGCATTCCCTATCAGCTAGGGTTGGTGCGCAGCGCCCCCGCTTCGGATCTAGTCGAGGGCATGCTCAACAATGCGGATCGCCCCAATGTGCGCGATCCCGAGACCCGGCAAATCGTCAACAAGGGCAGACCCATCGTGCACTTCAACGAAGGCGATCTGGGTTCCGCCGTCCCACAAGTCATCATGAATGACATCTACCAGCGCAAAGGGATGGCGCCGGAGACGACATTGCATGATGTGCGCTGGGGCCGGGAATATGAGGGCAAGTTCGTGTGGGTTTTCGAGATTTCGGGCGCTGCCCCGCCGGCCCATTATGGCGGCTGGAAGCACGCCATGGTATACCGTCAGCCCAACGTTTTCTTCCCTCTCGGCGGCGGGACATGCTCGGGTGTCTCCAAGCCGGGCGTCATCACGTGGGCGCGGTTCTATGAGAAGGCCGGCCAAATCGGCATGGATTGCGGAACCGGTGAAGTGTTAAAGCTGCCCGAAGCGGAGGTCGAGGATCGCCGCCGCCGGACCACCTATGAATGGCCCATCGCCAATGTGCATATCCCGGGCTATGGTCGCGATGAATGCATGGCGACGCATATGGCGAACCACATTACCATGGGCTATGGGGATATTCTCGAGGAGTTAATCGCGACTTGCCGTCACCTCGGAATTCCGACGCGTGTCGCTGGCGACGCGCGGAAAACGCTTAAGTGAATCGAAACGCCCTTAAGGGCATGTGCGGGTTATACCCCCGGGCGTCCAGCAAGGTCGCGCCGAGGATACCCGGGGGCTTACCGAGCGGCTATGGAGTGATAACGTCATGATTTGTGCTCGAGGTTTGTGCCTTGTGTTGGTGGTGGGTGTGCTGGCGCCGGTAATGAGCCAAGCGGACGAGGGAACCTTCGAGCGCGAGGAGAATCATGTCTACCGCGTCATCCACGGGACCGGTCTTATCATGGATATCTGGCGGCCTGTCGGCGAGTCGAACCGAATGGCCTTGGTCGATGTGCTTAGTGGAGCCTGGCACAGTGGAGCGGCTCAACTTAACGACCACATCGACGCCGGCATATTCGATGTCATGTGCGCTCACGGATACACCGTGTTCATGGTGCGGCCGGGTTCGAGAACCAAGTGGACCGCTAAAGAAATGACGGACAATCTGCACTATGCCACCCGCTATATCCGGCATCACGCTAATATGTTCGAGATTGATCCGGAGCGGATTGGCATGTTGGGCGCCTCAGCGGGTGGGCACCTTGCGCTGTTGACCGCAATGACCGCTGACAATGGCGATCCCCAGGCCGAGGATCCTGTGATGCGGCACAGTGCGAGAATTCAGGCCGCCGCGGCCTTCTTCCCCCCTACAGACTTCCTCGACTGGGAGAGCGGCGGCGATACTGTAGCGGCTGAAGCTGGGGAAGGCGGCGAGCCTGACGCAATAGGCGGCGAGCGGTTGCGCAACATCGCCGACTTGCTCTTTGGCGATGGCCGCGAACGGGCGCTCGAGGAAATCCGCGCGGCCGCAGCCTCCGTCTCCCCCGCCCGCCTCGATGTCCCGGAAAATATGCCGCCCGTATTGCTCATTCATGGCGATGCGGATCCGGTCGTCCCCTTGCAGCAGTCCGAGGCGGTTATGGAGGCCCTCGAGGCGGCGAGCGTGGATGCCGAACTCATTGTTGTGTCCGGTGCGGGACACGGCTGGCCCACGATCCGCGACGAGGTAGAAATCATGGCGAACTGGTTCAACGAAAAACTGGAGGTAAGCAGCTCAAATCAAGAGTGATTAAGGGCGGCGTGGCAAGCGTCTTTCTGCCCTAAGCGGCGTTTGCTGTTGACAATGCTGCGCTTAAAGGGTATCCTTCGCCTTTGCGTAAGGGCTGATTTGTGGTCCGAATCCCGACTTGTCGAAGGGTGGGCGGCGCCATGGATTCAGCCTGCGCCAGCTCTTCGCGTCAACGGACGGAACATCTCTCAGGCGCATGATTTCCTCGTAGATTTCACCAAACGGGGCGCTGCCTGTTGTTTACGGAATCGGAGTAACCAGTGGGCGAGTGGCGGAATTGGCAGACGCGCTGGACTTAGGATCCAGTACCGCAAGGTGTGCGGGTTCAACTCCCGCCTCGCCCACCAACAAATGAGAACAGCGGAACATGGCAGACGATAAGCACAAGAACGAGCAAACCAACGGTGACGACGAGACCACCGAGACGGCCGTCGCGGCTAACGATCAGGCTGCGGAAGATACAAGCGCCGAGCAAGAGGAAGAAAGCCCCTTTGTTGAAGACCCTGAATTCGAGGTCGATTACAAAGGCGACTGTCAGTACGAAGTCAAGGTCTCGATTCCGGCGGTTAATGAAACCACGAAAACCGAAGAGATGTTCGACGAGCTGAAACAGGAAGCTGAAGTGCCTGGCTTCCGGCGTGGACGCGCGCCGCGCAAACTGCTCGAGCGCAAGTTTGGCAAAGTGGTGAAGGCGGATGTGGCCTCAAAGCTTGCTTCGGCCGCTTTCAAGAAGCTTGTAGAAGATAAAGAGCTGCACCCGATTACCGAGCCCGATGTCGAGGGTCTCGAGAATGTGCAAGATCATCCATCGGGCGAACCGCTCACGTTCACAATGAATTTCGAAGTTCAACCAAAGGCCGAACTGTGTGATTACGAGAGCATCGAGGTTGTGAAACCGGTCCTGAAGGTGGACGAAGAACAACTCAACGAAGCGCTGGACAGCATTCGTTCGCGGGCCGCCGCCTATGAGACCGTGAATGACGCTGCGGCCGACGGTGATCAAGTGGTCATCGACTTCGAGGGCAAGGTGGACGGCCAACCGTTTGAGGGCGGTACGGGCCAGGATTACCCCTATATCCTTGGCACTCAGCGGTTCTTTCCCGAATTTGAAGAGGCGATTAAGGGCGCGACAGCGGGCGAGGAGCGCACATGCGAAGTGACCCTGCCCGAGACCATGGGCAATGCCGAACTGCGCGGCAAACAGGCCCAGTTCACAATTAAAGTGAAAGAAGTCAAGCGCAAGCAACAACCCGAGCTGACGGACGAGTTTGCCAAGGAGCAGGGATACGAGGATTTGGCGGACATGCGCGCCAAGGTGAAGGAGACCCTGAGCCAGAGCATGGAAGAGCAAACCACAGGAATCGTCCAGGAGCGCGCGTTGAAGGCGTTAATTGAGAATAGTTCGTTTGAATTGCCCAAGACGCTGGTCGAGCGGATGACCAATCAGTGGTACGACAGTCTTTATAAAGATAAAGACTGGGGCGAGGTTCCCAACGAAGAGCGCGACACGGTCGAGGAAGAGCTGCGGCAAAATGCCGCGGAGCGGGCTGCGCAAGACATTAAACGCTTGGCGGTTGTGGAGAGT
>PUMX01000435.1 GCA_003552485.1 Candidatus Hydrogenedentota bacterium | reverse complement strand
GGCCGCGGCTACGGCGGCCGCCGGAGTGGGCGGTGGCGCATCGGCCTATGCCGCGCCAGAGGATGAACCGAAAGGCCAACGATTTGTGGACGCGCGGGATTTCGGCGCGCGGGGCGACGGCGAAGCGCACGATGCCGAAGCGTTGAGCGAGGCGATTGACCATGCCGCAAACGAACAAATCGGAACGGTGTTCCTGCCTGCCGGCGTTTACCTCATCGAGAAGACGCTCTATCTTCCGTCCAATCTCGCGTTGGTTGGCGCCGGCCGCGAACACACACGCTTGAAAGCCGTCGCGGATACGTTGTTCGACAAATTCCGGCCCGACCCGCGCACCGCGGAGATTCGGCAACGGCGCACGCTCATCACCACCCAGAGCGTCTCAAAGGTCCGGCAGGAAATCACCGAGAATATCGGCATTAAGCATCTCACGGTCGATTGGAACAACTGCCCCACCGACACCTACGGCCATAGCGTCGCCCTCATGGACAGTTGCGACCGCGCGTTCATCGAGGATGTCGCGTTCGTCAACTGCATGCCTTCGGATCACCCGGACACCGGCGAGGGCCTCGGAAGCCGCTTTCGCTGCGAGTGCGTGATGTACAGCAACGCCCGCTACGGCATCATGGACAACGTATGGCTCATCGATTCGGGTTACCGGCCGCTGTCTGTGGCATACGGTTCGAAGAAGATTACCTTCCAAAACGGCGTGATCCACGCAGAGAACCCGGTCTGGCGGCATGTGTTCTGTGAGAATCACGGCGACGGCATCACGCGCGACGAGAACTTCGTGCATGCCGAGGTCATCTTCCTCAACTCTACCTTCATTCTCGAAGGCGGAACCGGACACGACGGCATCTGCTCGCACACAGGCACGACGCACGTCGAGAATTGCGACTTTTACATCAGCCCGGAGGCGGAAACATTCCGGATTATCCTGCGCCCCTTCGACGGGTCCCGCAATTGCCGGTACGTCAACAACCGCTTCCACTGCGACCGCCGGTTCGGGTCGGCGCTGCGCATCATGGCCACAACAACGCGGGATCCCGCGGATTGGGATAACCAGAACCGATCGATCACGTTCGCCGGCAATATCATCGATCTCTCCTATGACGCCGAGGTGGACGACAGAACGTCAGCCGCCGTTGATTTTCCCGCTGGGGACAGGCGGATTCACGTGCGCGATACCCAATTCCACATTCATTGGGACGGCCCCGTCCGCGCGCCCGCCATCGCCTTGCGCGAGGCGGAGAGCTTCTCGGTGGCCCATAATATCATCGAGATCGAGGCGCCGAACGATCCGGAAACGGCGGTGGGAATCACGGTAGACGATTCCGTGAAAGGGCAAATCGTGGGCAACAGCGTGGCCGGCGACATCGGCGTGGGCATTGAACTCACGGGCGCCACGAATAACCTCGCCGTCGTCGCGAATACGGTAGCGGACGCCGCCAAGGCCGGCATTCAAAACGACGCCGAGGGCAACGTCGAGGCTGGACAGAATGTGAGCTGAGGATGCCCGCGCCCCCGGCGCGGCGAATAGCATGCATGGGGGCGGTAAGCGCGCCGCCCCCATGCTTCGTATCCGATTCTACTCGGCTTCCCCAAGCGCCCATTGAACGCCGTTGATGAGCAGCCTTACAAACTGCGGCTGTTCGAAATCCGAGGGATAGCCCAGCGAAGTATAGAATACGCGTCCGCCGTGCGCCGTTGTGCGGGTCCACGCGATGGGCTCCCCAGCAACGTCATCCATGGCGCCCATCAACAACACATCGGCGTCCTCATCAACCAGCGGATCAACGCGGTACAACACGCCCTCGCTCTGCCAGTCCAAGGGTTCGACGCCTTCGAGCAACGGATGGTCCTCCGCGCCCGGCGCAGCGGTAACCGCGGTTCCCAGCTCAACCACGCCCCAGCCCTGCGCCTCGCAACCCAGGATGTCGGGCACAAAGTCCCACCAGTCCTCGTAACCCTCGGCCGGATCCTCGCGCAGCGAAAACGCGTGATTCGCCGTCCGCAACGCGACCAGCGGCTTGCCCGAGCCCAAATAGTCCCGAAGAATGCCGAACTGCTCGGGCGACAACGCGCGGCGGCGGAAAAACACAACCAGCAGGTCGGCCTCCTCAAGCGCTTCCAAACCCGGAAACCGGAACGCATCGGGTTCGCCCTCGCCAAAGATGACCTTCACGCGATAGCCATGCTCCCGGCGGAGCATCTCCGCGAATGCCGGCATGGTCTCGTAGGCCTGGTAATTCTGGGGATCCTCGGCGGTCAGAATAACAATAAACGGGGCGTCTTCCTCGGCGGCCGCCGGCGCCGTCCAGAGCATGATTACGCTCACGGCCAAAACCGCCGCCACCACCGCGCATTGGCTTGCGAGCAACTTGTTGGATGCGTTATCCATATTCGCGCCCTCTCTCAGTGCGGGTTCATTGGGAATCTCTGCATCTTGACGTACAACCGTCCAAATCCCTCATGAGGCGGTGTCTCTTCTATCTCGACAACAAATCACGCTGACAAGCGGCAGCCAATGTGATCTGGCCAACGCCTTCCGCCTCTGACCAGCGCGCGGGCGCGTTAATCCTCTTCCCCCAACGCCCAGCGAATGCCATTCACCAGCAGCGTGCGAAACGCCGGAACTTCAAAATCGGACGGATATCCCAGCGACGTATAGAACACGCGTCCGCCATAGCCGGTCTCGCGGGTCCATGCTATCGGCTCGGTATGTTCTTCCGCCTCGCCGATTAACAGCGGTTGCGCATCCTCATCGATCAGCGGATCGACCAGATAAACGTTGCCCTCGCTACGCCAAGTCAGCGGCTCAACGCCGTCGAGTATCGGGTGCTCCTCGGCGCCAGGCGCGACAGACACCTCCGTGCCCGGTTCGACTGGTCCATAGCCGCGGTTCTCGCAGCCGAGAATGTCCGGCACAAAGTCCCACCAGTCCTCATAGCCTTCTGCAGCATCGTCGCGTACGGAAAAAGCGTGGTTCGCCGTCCGGATGCCCACAAGCGGGTTGCCCGCCTCGAGGTAATCCCTAATCAGCCCCATCTGCTCTTCGGACAAGGCGCGCCGGCGGAAGAACACGACAAGCAGATCAGCTTCGGTAAGCGCATCAAGACCGGGGAAATAAAACGCCTCGGGCTCGCCTTCCCCCTCGATTACCGTGGCCTCGAACCCGTGTTCGTCGCGCAGCATCTCCGCGAACGGCGGAATCGAAGCGTGCGCTTCGTAATTATGGGGATCCTCGGTGACCATAAAGACGATGTGCGGCGCCTCGTCGTCCGCCGCCATCGCCGCTCCGCTCAATAGCGCCGCGGCTACACCCAAAACACATGCACACAACCGCGTGGTTCGCTGAATCATATCCAATCTCCTTTCCCAATAGCGCCCCCGCAAACGCTGGTTCCCAAAGCAATCTGCCGGGATAACCGCCCCCGCCTCAACAAAGCGCTGTGTTTCAACACATGCGCGCGACGCGCCAACAGCCCGCCCGGCGCAGCTACAGAATACCGCAATTCCAATCGATTGCGCTATCATCGACTTAAACGGGACGCGTGACAAGCCTTCGTCGCAAACTCCGCGCGCTCAGATTAGGCCTTCGGGATACGCTCGCAAGTCATAGACCGGCACGACACATCTACTTCGGCCGCTCGGCGGCGTCAACCTCGTAAGCTAAATAGCGACGATATCATAATGACGGTCCGTCCGTAGCTACCTATTCATCAAATCGCATCTGTTCCAACAAGAGCCGAGCCCTTAAAGCCCTGCGGGAACCAGTCCTTGAGCTCCGCAATTTTCCCACGGTGTCGAAGAAATCGAATACACTGTCGTCATGGCCGCCCACCTGGTGGCCCGCTTGCTCGAGCAGCCCGCTGGTCGCGTTGTCGTCGTATAACGCGCCACGCTTATAAAGCTGAAATGAAAGTTTCACCATAAACGCGCGCCTCTATGAACCATCTCCCGGACAATCTCGCTGTAGCCCGAATACAGTTACTATATCGTAGTTTTGAGTTGGTGGATCTATTCCGTACACGTATTGAAAATCCTCCTTACACAAGCTAATATCGATAGCAAGTTCTTGTCGGCGCGGAACTACTTCGCCATCAACATGGGGCCACATAACTAGATACTTCGCAATGGCATAAGGCGTACGCCTCGTGTCCGTCTGTGCAACAACCAATACCAGTGCGTCCCACGGATCAGAAGATAACGCAAACGACAGCTCTCGGTCCGTATCCGATTCAAGCTCAGTCTTGAAAAACTTTCGCCAACCACTTCGCTCTCTGTGGTACCGTCCGGATAGGGAGGTTTCTGTGACATAGGGATCGATAAGTAAGGCGGTAATTATCAGGTCTTCCTCGGTCAAGTTATTGAGTTTTACTGGAAAGTAGGAAGAAGCGGGAACGCCACCGAAGACACCATAATAAAGACCACTTGTAAGCAAGCCACGGTTTCCCCAAGCTAACACCGCAACAATAACAATTAGTAACATAGCATAATAGAGTCGCGTTCTTTTCCCAAGAACAGAATCCAAATCCTCAACTCCTTATGCTTCAGGGGCTCTCACTTTATCCCAATGAACGGTGTGTTCCTTCTGTCTTCTACAGGCGAGGCAGCAATCCTCCATAATCCCGCAAGACTGGCCGCATTCCTCCCTCACGCACGCCCACACATTAGGCGCATCAACCCAACGGATGCCCTGACAGCCCGCGTTTCGCCGCGGCGTAGCGTTACGCGCTGGCTTCCATTCTTCGTCCCGCGAAACTGGTCGCTATCTTCCACCATGAAGGCTCAGCTTAACAAACCGCCCACGGGCCGTCAATAACTTTATCATTCTACACGGCTTACATCATTGCATAACTATAGTGCGCATTCTCGTCTTATGGAAACGCCGGTAACGCGGCGACGTAGGAAACGCTGGAAGCCGCGAGACAACGGGGGCGCAACGGGCGCCGTGGTGTGCGGTTGGGGTATTAGAGACTGTTCGCGGCTGGCGCGGCCTCGGTTACGGGGGAAGCGTTCGCGTCGTGACGGTCCCGCAGCAGGCGCAGTCCGTTGCCGATAACGAGCAAGGACGCGCCCATATCGGCGGCGATCGCCATCCACAACGTGGCGTAGCCCAGCACGGCCAACACAATGAACAACGCTTTCAGGCCCAGGGCCACGGCGATGTTCTGTTGAATGATGCCCAGGGTGCGGCGGCTGTGGCGCACGAGCCATGCCGCGCGGGACAGGTCGTCTGACATCAGGGCGATGTCCGCTGTTTCGATGGCCGCATCCGTTCCGGCGGCGCCCATGGCGATTCCGAGGCGCGAGGCCGCCAGCGCGGGCGCATCGTTAACGCCGTCGCCCACCATGGCCACGTCGCCGTAACGCCGCACCAGTTCTTCGACAGCGCCGACTTTGTCTTCGGGCAACAGCTCCGCCTCGAACCGGTCCACGCCCACGGCCTCGGCGACGCCCCGCGCCGTGCCTTCGTTGTCGCCGGTCAGCATGACGATCTCCTCGACGCCCGCGGCCTTGAGATCCCGCACGGAAGGAGCCGCCTCGGGGCGCACGCCGTCGGCGACGCTGATGAGCCCGCACACGTGTTCTTCGTTGCCGACCGCCACCACACTGTGCCCCGCGTCTTCGAGCGCTTGCGCCATCTCATTGGCGCGGGTTTCTTTGGGGGCCATGCGGCTGGCGAAGCGGTGGCTACCGATCCAGAAGGGCCGGCCCTCGATGGTGGCCGTAGCGCCTTGGCCCTCGACCGCCGTAAAAGCTTCCGCGTCGAGCGGTTCGACGCCGTCTTCGGCGGCGCGGCGCACGACGGCGCGTGCAATGGGATGGCCGCTGCGCCGCTCCATGCCGGCTGCGCGCGCCAGCAACTCTGCCGGCGTGTGGCCGTTGAGCGGCATAAGCTCTTGCACGCTGGGTTGTCCGTACGTCAGCGTGCCCGTTTTGTCGATGGCCACGGCGCGGATGCGTGACGCCGCTTCGAGAAATACGCCGCCCTTGATGAGCACGCCCATCCTTGCCGCGGTGGCCAACCCCGCGACGATGGTCACTGGCGTGGAGATGACCAGCGCGCACGGACACGCGATCACGAGGAGCACCAACGCGTTGTAGAACGAGGCCTCCCAGTTCGCGCCCCACATCAGCGGCGGCGCGATGGCGGCCAGAACCGCGAGGCCCATCATCGCCGGGGTGTACACGCGCGCGAACCGCTCGACCCACTGGTCGCTCGGCGCGCGCCGGGATTGCGCCTCCTCGACCATCCGGATAACCCGCGCCAGCATGGTGTCGCGCGCCCGTTTCGTGACGCGGAACTCGATGGCCCCTTCGTTGTTGATCGCGCCAGCGAAAACTTCATCGCCCGGTCCCTTCGACACAGGCGTGGACTCGCCCGTGATCGGCGCCTGGTTCACCGAGGTCTGACCCTTCGTAACCACGCCGTCGAGCGGCATCCGTTCGCCTGGGCGCACGATGGCCGTCACGCCTACCGGCGCATCTTCGACTGGTTTCTCCTCAATTTCGCCATCGGACGGGCGGATGTATCGCACTTGCGTGGGCGCGAGGTCCATCAGCGCGCGGATCGCGTTGCGCGCGCGCGACACGCTCCACGACTCGAGCAGCAACGCCAAGGCGAAGAGGAACGTCACGGTGGCCGCTTCGAACCACTCGCCAATCCCGATGGCGCCGATTACGGCGACGGTCATCAGCAGATTCATGTCGGGCCGTAACCGGCGCGCCGCCAGCAACGCTTTCGGGAAGATGTAGCGGCCGCCAGCGGCTATTGCGGCGGCGTAGAGCGTGGCTACGCTCGTGGGCGTGGGCTCCTCACCGCCAGTCAACGCGGTTATCCAGCCGTGCCCGGCGAGGTGAACCGTGAAAGCCGCGGCCAGAAGGACGCCGCTGACCGCGCAAAGCAGCGCGCGGCTCTTGTCGCGCCACCAACGGCGCCATCCCGGCTGTGCGCGCGCCGCCGCCGCATCCCACGGGGCCGCGTCCATACCGGCCCGGCGCACAGCGCGCAACACCGCCTCGCCGCTTACGGACTCGACGTTGCGCACCGTCATCTTGCCGTTGAGCAGGTCAAACTCGAGATTATCCGGTCCGCCAACCACGGGCCCGACCTCGCGCTTCAGGATCGCGATCTCTTCGGCGCAATCCATGCCGCGCACTTTGTAGGCTTGCGTCCTCATGACATATACAACTGTGTAGACTCGGTTCGTTACCGGCAAGCGCCGATTCGCGCCGCGCTCCGCCCCGCCTTTGTTGCTAAGGGTTCAGGACCCGCCGTTATTCCCATTGCCCGGTTCCGCATCTGCGCGCGCGGATTTTTCGCCCTCATCCGCGGCCCGACCTTTTGGCGCGCCTCTCCGAAGCCCCCTCACCGCTTCATAGAAATACATGGCGGCGAACGCGCCCGCGATGGCGGTCAACACCGCCGCGGCGCCACGAAAAACGATGCCGACGGAAACACCTGTAGCCGCCGCGGCCGCCTCGCCCGTGACGCGCGCAAACGGATACACAACGCCCGCGCCCAAAAGCGCCGCCGCCAAGGCTATGCAGCCTCGTATCATAGCTGCGCGCCGGCGCGCATGTTGGGGCGCGCGATTTGCGGTAGGCGGGTCCTTCTGCATAGCAGACCTCCCTTCGGCGGGTGTTTCGTTGGAATCCACCCACGCGCTGCGGTATCCTTGCGCTTCCAGTATCCGCGCCAAGACCCAATCAAGCAAGTGAAGGAACATCCATGATCGGCAACAAGGAAGTCATTCTTTCCGGAGTGCGCCCCACGGGGCGCTTGCATTTTGGCAACTATTTTGGAGCCATCAAGAATTTCATCGAGCTTCAAGAACAAGGCCACCAGTGTTACTATTTTATCGCTGATTACCACGCCCTGACCACGATAACCGAGCGCGAGGACTTCGTGCGCCACACGCTGGACATG
>PUMX01000162.1 GCA_003552485.1 Candidatus Hydrogenedentota bacterium | reverse complement strand
CTCGAATCGATCAATGAGATAGTCATCCACCATGGGTTCAAGACGCGAGCCGATGTCGATGGTTTCTTCCGCGGCGGCGCTGACCATCAGCCAGGCCACACATGCTACGCATAACCACGCTATGTGCTTCATGACCTTGTCCCTCTCTTCCCGTTGCTATCGCCTCGCCCAAAACCACGCGGCGCGCACATCCGCCGCCCAATGCCGGCAGAGTTGTAGTATACTCTCTTGGCTTGGGCGTTGACACGCGCCTGCCTATTCGTGGGTAACCGGGCGCAGCCTTCGACGAGTCAGCATCATGCCGTTCGGCGCTTCTTGACAGCCCGAAGACGAGGAGCCTAAGCTGATTCCATACCCACCGAACCAATGTGTTTCACAATCGATTAGAACGCACAATGGCGGGGCCGCCGCTTACAACAGCAGGACACCGTTTGTATGACCGAAGCCATCCAACAGACTGAATCGCCCCAGAATCCGACGCCGGCTGATCTGGCGTATCAAGAGGAGGCGTTGCAGGATGTGTCCCGCACCTTTGCGTTGACAATTCCGCAATTGCCCGATGGACTTCAGACGGTGGTGGCCAACGCGTATCTCTTGTGCCGCATTGCAGACACCATCGAGGACTGCGAACGCCTGAGCTTTCAAGAGAAGCGGGATTTCTACAATCAGTTCATCGACGCCGTCGAAGGCGCGGGCGATCCGCAGGCCTTCGCGGACGGTCTGTACCCGCGTCTGGAAGACAGTATGCTGCCCGGTGAACGCAAGCTCATTCAAGAAACGCCGGCGGTTTTACGCATCACCCACAGCTTTAGCAAAGACGACCAAGCGGCTTTGAGCCGTTGCGTGCGGGTCATGGCGAAGGGGATGGAAGCGTTTCAGGAAACCGAGCCATCAGAGGGGTTGCGCGATCAACGCGAGCTGGACGCTTATTGCTACTATGTGGCGGGGGTGGTTGGCGAGATGCTTACTGAGCTGTTCTGCCATCACTCCGAGGCGATTGCGCGGCGCCGAGACGAATTGGCTCCGCTGGCTGTATCGTTTGGCCAAGGCTTGCAGATGACAAACATCCTCAAAGATATCTGGGATGACTACGAACGACAGGTTTGCTGGCTTCCGCGAGAAACCTTTGAAGGAGAAGGATTCGATCTCGGGGACTTGGCCGATGGACGGGGCGAGAAGGCCTTCGAAGCCGGTATCGAACGGCTTGTCGCCCGAGCGCGCGGCCACCTCGAGAACGCGTTGCGTTACACGTTGCTCATCCCTCCGTCTGAAAAGGGCGTGCGCCAGTTCTGCTTGTGGGCGATCGGAATGGCGGTGTTGACGTTGCGCAAGATACACCGAAGCCGCGGATTCGCCAATGGGGCCAACGTGAAGATTTCGCGGCGGAGCGTGCGCGCGACGGTCGCCGTAAGCAAGGCGGCCGGGAGCTATAACAGCGTGCTGCGCCTGTTGTTCCGGTTGCTGGTGCTCCGGCTCCCCCCCGCGGAGCAAGTTACCTCGGCGCCGCCGCAGCCGTAGCAGGCCTTCACGTCAGCCAGGCGTGCGAACTCAAAACATAGAGCCCGACGAAACCGCGCTCAGCAGCGGCTGCCGGCGCAGGAGTTGTTCGCGGATTGCGCCGGTAAGATGGTCGTCGGGCGGGATGATTTTCGCGGAAACCGGGCTAACTTGGGTATGCGCGCCGGCGGGTTGAGCCGAATAACCCAAACTGTTGGTTATACAATCGGCTACGTGGGTGGCGTGAACAAGGGGGTGCGTCTGTTCTTCGACGGCGGGCGCGTGATGATCCCTTATAGCGGCCACAAGCGCCTCGGGCAGATTCCAGCGCTCGGCCAGCCAGCTCCCGATATCGCAGTGTGTAATCCCGCCCAGCATTGTGCGTTCAGCCTCGAGGCTGTCTTGGCCCGTGTCTTTGACGGCATGCACAATCCGGGTGTACAGATCCGGGAAATGCGAACCGAGAATGACTTTGCCGATGTCGTGGAGCAACCCCGCCACGTGAACGCCGCGCAATTCCGTCATCCGGCTCACGAACCGGAGTTCACACACGGTGCACGCTATGGAACAAGCCAGACTGTGACGCCACAGGGCGCGCAACGCCTTGAAGCCATTCTCGTCGAGCTTCACCGAATCGATTATGGTAATGGTCAGGGCCAGCCGCTCAACTTCGTCGAATCCCAACACGACAACGGCGTCGGGCACCGTCATGATGCGGCGTTGAAGCCCGTAATAGGCGGAATTGACAGTGCGTAAAACCTTGAGTGAAAGGGCGGGTTCCTGGTTTATCGCGGCGGCCAGGTCCAAGGCGCTTGACTTGGGGTCCCGGGCAAGTTCCATAATGCGCATCATGACCTCGGGCAATGTGCCCATTTCGGTCAATGTATCTACCCGTTGCCGAAGACTGCGCGCCGTATCCAATGCCGTGGTCATAGGCTCGACTCCCCGCCACCCTGGCTCCGATTGGTTCGCGGGAAACGCTCTACCCGGTCCCCTTCCACCGCCAGGCCGCGCATTAACAACCATTCATTATGAGGCTATTGTACCCGAAAACGGCCGGAAATAACCATAACTCACTCGCGCATACCATGCTTCACATCCGAAAAATCGCAAATAGCGCCGCACAACAAATGCTGCACGCTGCCCCCCTGAGATTGCGCCCCGCTTCACTCGTTGCGCTCTTATGGCCGCCGCGGTAAAATGGCGCAGCTTGCAACAACAAGCGGATAGGCGGACGCGCCTGTAATACCGGGTTTCCAGAGCCCTTCACGATTACGGCTTCTCGGTTACCCGCGCAGGTCATCAAAGCGTATCCGGGCGCGCATCGCCGCCGAAGTATTTGCATCCGAGCTGCGCACAAATCCGCAGCGGCATGCAATCGCCCCCGGACGATCCCCCCGCCTTCTTTACTGTGGCGACGGGTCTACCCGGAGTGTTTGGGGCAATCCATGGAGCAGACTCCCCGTATATGGTTTCTTCTAGCCAACACCGCAGGCCTGACGCTGAACCACAGGCTAGGGCCACACGGCCGGAAGCCGGCGCCGCCAATGGCGGCGAATGGCGATTGTTCGACCGGATTGCGCACCGTTACGATCTGTTGAACCGCCTCCTGAGCGCGCGCCAGGACGTGCTCTGGCGCAACCGGGTGTTACGCCGCCTGCCGGCTGGCGATGATTTGCGAGTGCTCGACTTGGCTACCGGCACCGGCGATATGCTGCTCACTCTCGAAAAGGTGCGAGACCGCGTCGCAGTCGGCGTGGGAGTAGATATGTCGAGTCAAATGTTAAAACGGGGAAGAAGAAAGCTGGACAGACGGGGCTTGGGCGCTGGGTTCAGCATGGTGCGGGCCGACGCCGGGCAAACGCCATTCGCGCCGGACTCGTTCGACGCCGTTACGATGGCCTTTGGTATTCGCAACATGCCGGACGCGGCCGCGTGCCTCGCGGAGATTCACCGGCTGCTAAAGCCGGGTGGCCGCGCTCTCGTGCTCGAGCTGACGACGCCCACGCACCGGCGCCTGCTTCAGGCGTACCTCTGCTATTTCCGGCACATTCTACCGAGAATTGGCGGACTTATCTCGGGCGATCGGGAAGCCTATCGGTATCTCAACCGCTCCGTCGAGGCGTTTCCACAAGACGAAGCGTTTTGCCAACTGATGAAAGACGCTGGCTTTCAGGGCGTCGCACACTATCCTTTGTCGTGCGGCGCGGCTACCCTCTACGCTGGCGATAAACGTCCGGCGGCGGCGTACTGACAAGAGAGACGATGACAGCAACCTCCACCTGCAAACGGCCCCGCTTTGATATTGGAGAAGCCAAGGAACGCCTGAAATACGCCATTGAGATGGCGTTCTCGGAGTCCTCGCCGCCTGTCACCCCGGAGGCGCCGGTAAAGCGCATCGAGATCCCGTTGACGCCAGTAGCGCTGCTGCCCATCCTTCGGGCCCGGCATGGCGCGCAACGCACATACTGGTCGAGCCGGGGCGGAAGCCTTGAATGCATAGGGCTGGGCAGCGCCGAAACGCTTACGGCCACGAACCGCGAGGAAGCCGGCGCAGTCTTTGCCCGGATGCGCCGCATAGTCCACGGCGGCGCGGCGCGCGTGCGCTATTACGGGGGCATGCGATTTGATCCCGCGCAACCCCCAGCGCCGCATTGGCGATCGTTTGCGCTGGCGCGTTTCGTGTTGCCCCGTTTCGAAGTCATTCGAGAAAACAACAACTATGTGCTGGCCTGCAATATCGTGTGGCGCGACGCCATGAGCCCAACGCTTGTGTTGCCGGCTATGCTGATGGAGCTCGCGGCGCTGCGGCTTGAACCAGAGGCCAACGACGCGGAGACGCCTTCAATCACCGGCCGGCGGGACCAGCCCGATGAAACCCAGTGGACCGCTATGCTCGGCGACGCCTTGGAACGCCTTGACGAGGGGACGCTGCAGAAGGTGGTGCTGGCGCGTGAATCGCAGTACGCCTTCGACGCTGCTCCGGATGCGCCCAGCCTGCTCGAGCGGCTAATCGGGCTGACGCAGGATTCCTATCACTTCTGCTTCGAAACGCAGGATGGCGCGACCTTCGTGGGAGCGTCGCCCGAGCGCTTATACCGGCGGAAAGGGCGCCGGCTGCTTAGCGAGGCCGTCGCAGGCACCCGCCCCCGAGGGCGCAACCACGCCGAAGAGTCCGAATACACGCGCGCCTTGCTCGAAAGCAGCAAAGAGCGCCACGAACACGCGCTCGTAATGCAAGCCTTGCGCGAAGCCTTCGAACAACTGTGTTCGGATGTGCAGCCCGGCGACGCCGTTTCCGTGCTCAAGCTTCACTGTTGCCAACACCTCTATTGGCCCATCGAAGGGACCTTGAAAACGCCCAGCGGAGAAGCGCATATCCTGCGGCAGTTACATCCAACGCCGGCCGTCGGCGGCGCACCCACGCCAGAAGCTATCCGCGCGATTAGCGAACTTGAACCCTTTGACCGGGGCTGGTACGCCGGACCCGTCGGGTGGATCGGCGCGGAAGGCGCAGAGTTCGCCGTCGCCATACGATCCGGCCTTATCAACCATGATACGCTCCACCTGTATTCGGGCGCGGGGATCGTTCCGGCCTCGACGCCAGCGGAGGAATGGGCGGAGATCGAAAACAAGATGGGAACGTTCATTCATTGCATCGGCGGCGCCGATGACTGATTATCCCAACATCAACGCGGTCTGGGCGGGGTTAGCCGTTGAAGCGCTCGCGCGCAATGGCGTTACGCACTTCTTTGTTAGCCCCGGTTCGCGATCAGCGCCGCTAGCAGTAGCTGTCGCACAGCATAAGGACGTGACGGCGCATGTGCATTTCGACGAGCGGGCCGCCGCCTTCGCCGCCTTGGGCTGGAGCGCTGCGGCGGCGCGGCCGGCGGCGTTGATTTGCACGTCGGGGACGGCGGCCGCCAACTATCTGCCCGCTATCGTTGAAGCGTCCATGGGCCACATTCCGTTGATTGCATTGACCGCCGATCGGCCGCCTGAATTGCTGAAGACCGGCGCGAACCAGACCATCGAGCAGCGCAACCTTTATGGCGGCTACACACGCTGGACGGCCGAGTTGCCTTGTCCCACCATGGAGATCCCGCCGGAGACGGTCCTGACGACTATCGACCAAGCCGTTTACCGCGCAATGACTGCGCCGCCGGGACCCGTCCATATCAATTGCATGTTCCGCGAGCCGCTGGCGCCGGCGCCGGAAGGCGGACCGTTCGCAGGCTATCTGGACAACATCGCCCACTGGGAACGCGGACCCTATACACACTATACGCCAGCAGCAGCCGATATGGCCCCGAACACGGCTGCGCCCGTGCTGGAAGAACTGGATAAAGCGGATGCGGGCCTTATTGTCGCGGGACGATTACGCGGCGGGAGCGAGAGCGCCGCAGTTCAAGCCCTAGCGGACGCCCTCGGATGGCCTGTCTTCGCGGATGTGACTTCGGGCTTGCGGCTGGGCGCCGCCGAGCCGCCCGTCGCCGGGTATTTCAATCACTTCCTCGCCTTCGAGGAACTGCGTAAAGAGCTGCGGCCCAGCGCCGTATTGCACATTGGCGGCCCGGTCACATCGAAGCGGCTGCTCGGCTTTCTCGCCGACGCCGCGCCGTCAACATATATCCACGCCGCGCCCCATCCTGAACGCCACGATCCCCTGCATATGGTCAGTCATCGCATCCCCGTCTCCGCGCAATCGTTAGCGCGGGCGCTGGGTCCGCAAGTGAGGCGGAGAGACTTCGCCCGCCTGGCGTGGTTGTGGACGTTGAACACGCGCGTGCATGAAGCGCTGGATGATTACCTGAGCAGCAACGACCACCTCACAGAACCGGCGCTTGCGCGGCTTGTATCCATGTCGGCGCCGCCACACAGCGCGCTATTCCTCGGCAACAGCATGCCCATCCGTGACATGGATCTCTTCGGCTCTTCCCGGCACAACGCCGTGATGGTGTATGCGAACCGGGGCGCCAGCGGCATCGACGGAAATATCGCCTCGGCTGTCGGCATGGCCCTCGCCAAGGAACGCCCCGTAACCGCCGTGATCGGCGACTTGGCGGCGCTGCATGATCTCAACGCGTTGGCTCTCGCGCGCGAAGTAACTGTTCCGTTGGTCATCATTGTCGTCAACAACGATGGAGGCGGCGTGTTCTCCATGTTGCCCATCGCCGAGTTTCCCGAGGTCTTCGAGCAGTGCTTTGGAACGCCACACGGTCTCGGTTTCGCGCACGCCGCGGCGATGTTCGGAGTACGCCATGAGGCGCCGGCAAACGCTTCGGCCTTTACGAACGCCTACCAACAAGCGCTGCGACAGCCCGGCCCATCGCTTATTGAAGCGCGCACAAACCGCGAGGAAAACGCGGCGCTTCATCGCGACATTGACGAAGCCCTGGCCCACATTCTGGAAGACGCCGCGAAGTGATCGGCTCAGTGTTTCATTGGACCGAATGGGGCAATGCCAACGCGGAGCCCCTGCTTTTCCTTCACGGCTTTCTGGGATGCAGCGCGGATTGGGCCGAGGTCGCGAGAACGCTTGGAAACGATTACCGTTGCATCGCCGTGGATCTGCCCGGACATGGGCGAACGCCGCCGAATGACGCAACCTTTCCCGCGTGCCTGGAGGGCTTGTTGGCGGCGCTGGATCAGGCGGGCGTCGGCCCCTGTCCGTGGATCGGCTACAGCATGGGTGGACGGATAGCGTTGTACGGAGCGGCCCGGCGCCCGGACCGGGTAAACGCGCTGATCCTCGAATCCGCATCGCCCGGCCTGGAAGACAAGTTAGCCCGAAGGGAGCGCCGCGAGTCAGACGAAATGCTGGCCTGCACTATCGAGCGGACGTCCTTCTCCTCCTTTCTCGCGCAATGGTATGACCAGCCGATGTTTGCCCCGCTGAGAACGAAACCCGAGCGTTTCGACGCCATGCTCGAACGGCGGCGGAAGAATCAGCCTGCATGGGTTGCAGAGGCCCTGCGCGGACTGGGCGCTGGCGTCCAACCCTCCTTGTGGCCGGAGTGGAAACGGCTGGATACACCGGCCACGCTTATCGCCGGAGCATTGGACGAAAAGTTCACCGCTATCGCGGAGGCCATGGCGGCGCGCCGGCCGGGAACGGAAGTAATTGTCGCGCCGGAGTGCGGCCACAACGTGCACGCCGAGGCGCCTGCGGCGTATACTCGGGCGCTGCGCACCGCGCTCAGCGGCGGCAATCCCGGGGGCGGTGCGGCAACAAACAGCCAATGAACGCTCATACGTCCGAACACATTCTTAAGATCCGTGAACGCAAAATTGCAGGAGCACTATCTCATGAGCCCGATACAATGGATGGAAGCCGGCGATTATTCGGATATCCTTTACGCCAAAGCCGAGGGCATCGCCAAGATTACGATTAACCGGCCCGAGGTGCGCAACGCGTTCCGGCCGCAAACCGTCGATGAGATGGCGCACGCGCTCAATGACGCGCGTTTTGATGAAAGCAT
>PUMX01000417.1 GCA_003552485.1 Candidatus Hydrogenedentota bacterium | reverse complement strand
GTGGCGTAGCCCTCTGGGATCGCCGGCTCCGGCGCAATCGGAATTTGTACGCCCGAGATATGCTCTACATGCCTAACCAATTCTTTAGCCGCGTGCTCAGCCACCGGCCGCGGGTCGGCGGCTGTAACGATTACCGCCGCGGCCTCGCCATTGTGCACGATAACCGGGCGCTCCTCGGCGTTAGCGTTGCGCGCCTGGCTCAATGCGCCCAATGTTGCGGCGGCTCCGACGGACGTTTTGAGGAACGTCCGTCGGTCTAATCTCTTGTTCATCTTTTCCCCTCCGATTACGCTGTCAGGGCAGGCTTGAGATGATGGCTTCTGTCCAAGAGCCTTACGTCATGTCTCCAGCGATACCATCTCGTCATACGTCGGCCGGCGCCGCACCACCCGAAAGGACGATCCATCCACGAGCACCTCGGGGATGAGGGGACGCGAGTTATATTCACTGCTCATGCTTGCCGCGTAGGCCCCCGCACTCTCGATGGCGATGAGGTCGCCTTCATACACCACACCCATTTCCCGATCGCGCGCCATGAAATCGCCGGACTCGCAGACACCGCCGACCACATCCGCCACGAAGGTCTCGCCGGTCTCATTGACGGGCAGTATCCGGTGATACGAATCATACATCGTCGGCCGCCACAAGTCGTTCATGGCCGCGTCAATAACGACAAAGCGCTTCTCGGGCGTTTTTTTGACGTACAGTGTCTTCGCGACCAGATTCCCCATGTTTCCGGCAAGCGTACGGCCCGGTTCGAGAACGATGCACGCGGGAAAACGCTCCCACTGTTCGCGCAGCGCCGCGGCGTAGGCTTCATACGAAGGCGGACGATCGTCGTCATACTGAATGCCCAGCCCGCCCCCGATGTCAATGTACTGGATTTCCACGCCGCGCTTGCGCAATTCCAGGGCGATATCCACCAGCTTCTCCATGGCTTCGGCGAAAGGCTCCACCTCGAGAATCTGCGAACCGATATGGGCGTGAATCCCGGCAATCTGGACAGCTTCGTGATCCCGCGCCAACTCATAACACCGCAACGCCGTCTCCGGATCGACGCCAAACTTACTTTTCTTCAGGCCCGTTGAGATCTTCGGGTGCGTGTTTGGATTCACGTCGGGATTTACGCGCAACGCCACACGCGCCGGCCGTTGCATGCCTTGTGCGAGATCGGCCAAGACGCGCAATTCGTTTTCGGAATCCACGTTAATGGCGTAGATGCACTGTTCCAACGCGTAGCGGAGTTCCTCGACCGTCTTCGCGTTGCCGTCAAAGACAATGCGTTCCGGCGGATAGCCAGCCTTGAGCGCGCGAAACAACTCGCCGCCTGACACGACCTCCGCGCCGCAACCCGCTTCAGCCAGTACACGATTGACCGCGAGATTCGGATTGGCCTTAATCGCGTAGCAAATGAGGTGATCCATATCACCGAGCGCGGCGTCCAGCTCGCGGTAAGCGTCAAGCAGCGCCTGTTTGCTGTACACATAGAATGGCGTGCCAACAGCTTCGGCGATCTCGCTCAGGGGAACGTTCTCGCAATGGCGAATTCCAGAGTGGTAGGCAAAGTAGGTCATGATTCTTCCGTGAACTCAGTAAGCCTTCCGGCAGCCCCATGGGAAAAGAGGTAACAGTTACTGTCCAACGCTTGGAGTTGTACTGGAAAAGACGGCGATCCGTGCATACGCAGTAGGTCGGCCAGTGGACCGAGAAGCCTAGCACAGTCGGCGCGGTAGCCGCAAAGCGGCGGCGGTTCATCGTTTTGCGGGTTCGCCGCTGTTGTTCCGCCGCACCGACCATTCGAACAGGGCTATGCCGCCAGCGAAAAGCAATACAGCGATTACAGACACTGGCCAAGGCAATCCATGCGTTTCGATATCGGCATGCTCGATATACCCCCCGAGCGCCGCGGGGATTGTCCCTGTAGCGAGAAGAATGGCGGCGGAATTGACCAGAAGATGCACAAGCACGCCATGCCAGATAGCGCCCGAGCGAATGACGAGGTAGGTGAGCAGCATCCCGCTCAGCGCCGTCGGGATAAGCCGGTAGATACTAAGATGGAACAGACCGAATAGGAAACCGACGGCTACGATGACTGCCCACGTGGGCAGGTTCTGGCGAAGGCCGGTTAGCAGGGCGCCGCGGTGCAAGGCCTCTTCACAGATGGCGGGGGACACAGCGACGATAAGGAGCAGCATCCAAACGTTCACGCCAGTGTGTTGTACGTCGAAGAGGCTTTCCATGTAGCGCGCCATTTCATCGGGAACCGGCAATATCTGGTTATGCCACACGCCGATCTGGATGATGAGCAGCACCCAGGCGAGTCCCACCAGCGCGCTGCTCGCCAGGGTGGCGAGATGGGGGCGGTGAAGTAAGAGCGCCGTGCGAAGATCGATGCGCATATACCAGAGCAGGAGCACCGCCGGCGCCAAAACAATGAGCCATTGCGTAATCAGTAGGCCGATGAAGATATTGCGGTATTGCGCGTACGTCCCTGCGTAGAAGAGCAGCACAAGGCAAAGCCCAAAAAGAAACAGGCTCAAGCCGGGTGTCGGATAAGCGCGCGGGGTCAGCCGATCGCGCCGCAGGGTGAGCGGGATGCCTTTGTCTTGGGAAAGAACGACTTCCTCGCGCTGAAAGATCCACGCCGCAACGAGCAGCGCGAGCAGGGCGTAGGCTGTGGTGCTCAGAAGCACCGCGAAGACTTGTTCCGCCGGAACCACACCAGTCATCAACTCCTTGAATAGAAGCGCCACGTTCGCGATGGGCAGAAACTGGGTGACGGCGCCGAGGCGCACGCCGGGCAGTGCAACAAGCGCAGGCGGAATCGTAATAAGAATGAAGAACGGCGTAACGAAATTCTGCGCCTCCTTGAATGTGCGCGCAAACACCGACACGGACATCATAATCGCTGAAATGAAAAAGGCCAACGGAATAAGCGCGAGCAGAATGAGCAAGGCCGTTTCCAGTCCCAGCCGGAACTCGAGTTCGCCCAATTCATGCTCGAGTTGGCCAAACTGGAAGGCGAATGTCGCCAGCAGACTGCCAAGATTGAGCAGCCCAGTAAGCATTGAGAGCAAAAAGACGGTCATAAACTTGCCCGTCACGATCTCGAGTTTTGACGTGGGTGTGGATAGCAAGGCTTCGAACGTGCCCCGCTCTTTTTCGCCCGCCGTAAGATCCACGGCCGGGTAAAAGGCGCCTACCCCCAGCATCAGCACCATGATAACCGGCAACATTATGCCCAACAGATTCCCGGCCGTCCTGGCCGCCGGCGCCCAGTTCACGCGATCCAGCGTGATAGGCCGAACATAGTCTTCCTCCAGACCGGCCTCGCGCACTCGCGTGTCCAGAATCCTGGCCTGCTGCTCTTCCAACGCGTCATGGAGGCGGGTGGCGGCCTGATAGGATAGGGTCTCGGTCCCGTCGTAGTAGATTTCGATGGGGACCGAGCCCCCTTCCTCCAGAGTCTGTGAAGCGCCTTCCGGGGCATGCGCCACGGCATGCAGCTCTCCCGCGAGCAGATCAGCGCGGGGTTCCGCTGAGGGCTTGATCTCCACCATGGGAACCTCGCGCAGCCATGAGCGTAACAACGCTCTATCGCCCTCCAAGGCCACTAATGACGGTTGTTCCTCCATCCGCTGATGCTGGATGAGCATGACTTGGGAGAATCCGAGGAATAGCACCGGATAGAGGAGCACCGGCACGGCGATCATTGCGATGAGCGTGCGCCGGTCCCGCAGCATGTCGAGGATTTCTTTGCGGAATATGGTTAGGACAATGCGGACGTTCATGAGGGTACGGCCGGATCGGCCCCCGCCAGGGTAAGAAATGCGTCCTGGAGGTTGTCGGTTCCGGTTAGTTTATACAGCGCTTCCTGCGTGTCCAGGGCGAGAATGGCGCCCCCGTGAATGAGACCAATGCGTTCACACAGCAACTCAGCTTCCGTCATATGGTGCGTGGAAAAAAGAATGGTGTGGCCCCGTTCCTTGGCCCTGCGAATAAAAGATAGAATGGTGCGGCTCGACATGATGTCCAGTCCGAGGGTCGGTTCATCGAGGATAAGCACCGGCGGGTCGTGAACGAGCACGCGCGCAATCGAGACTCGCTGAGACTGACCTGTCGACAACGTGTCACAGCGCCGGTCAACGAACTCACGCATTTCCAATAGATTAATGAGGTGCTCCGCCCTTTGCTCGATCTCGCCATTCTTCATCCCGTATAAGCGGCCGAAGTAGCGCAGCACTTCAAGGCCCGTTAACCGGCCATACAACCGCGTGTTGCCCGAAAGGAAACCGATATGCTTCCGCGCCTCCTGCGGGTTATCCTCGGCGCAGACTCCGCAGACAGTGCAGCGGCCCGCCGATGGCGTCAGGATGGTAGCCAACATGCGTAATAGCGTTGTCTTGCCAGCGCCGTTGGGCCCCAGTATGCCGAGAATCTCGCCGCCCGATACGGAAAACGATACGTCACGGACTGCGTGAATGGGCTCGCCTCGCGTGAGAAAGAACGTCTTTGAAAGATGCTCAGCTACGATCATGGAAATCTTGTTTGCCCATCATATTCGCTTGGCCGCTCCGCGCCGGTAAACGGCGGAGCAATTCACAGGGCTCCAAACTGTCAACCGTGTATAGGGCATACTAGCATCTCGGCAAGCTTCAGGGGAAACTGTAATTCCGGGAGGGCGGCGCCTGCGCCTACATACGGCTGTCGTCAGTTTAACCGGCGTTTCGAAGCGGATCCTAATCTTGCATGACAGCATTCTGTTTGTTAGATTGCAAAGTATACATGTGGGCTCCGTGAGAATCGACACTTCGGTCAGATTCCTGAGGGACCCTCACCCGCGTCCCGTATAACGTTTCATCCTCAGGCTTTCCATGTAGTCCACTGTATTTGGGGGATCGCACCCTTCACATTTGCCCGTACTCGATGAGGGACGGGACGTGGCGCTTAGGTGCGCTTCGATACCATGATTTCGCCACGAAAACGGCACAACCATGGCTCACTGGGCGAAACAACAAAACCAAAGGTGAAACAAAATGAATCAACAGACAAGCAAGAGCGTGGCGCTGGTTACAGGCGGCGCTCAGGGAATCGGTTACGGTATCGCCAAGGCATTGGCGGCGGAAGGTATGGATCTGGCCATCGCCGATATCCAGGCTGAAACTGATCACCGTGACGCTATGGATGCATTGCGCGCGAACGGTGGTTCGGTGTTGTACTGCGAAGGCGATATCAGCTCGTCAGAGGATCGCTCGGCCATGCTGGCCAAGATCAACGAGACCTATGGCAAGCTGAACGTGTTAGTCAATAACGCGGGGGTGGCCCCGAAAGTTAGGCTGGACCTGCTCGAAGCCACCGAAGAGAGTTACGAGCGCGTCATGCGCATTAACCTTCAGGGGCCGTACTTCCTCTCTCAGAGCGTGGCCAATTGGATGATTGACCAGCAAAAGGCCGACAGCGACTTCCAGGGATGCATCATAAACGTGTCGTCGATCTCCGCGACTGTAGTGTCAATCGCGCGCGGCGAATACTGCGTCTCAAAGGCCGGCGTGGCCATGATGACCAAGTTGTTCGCTGTGCGTCTCGCCGAATTCAACATTCCGGTCTACGAGATTCGGCCGGGATTGATCAAAACTCCGATGACCGCCGGTGTGAGGGAGAAGTACGACAAGCTGATCGCTGAGGGATTATTGCCGCAGAAGCGTTGGGGCACGCCGGATGATGTTGGCAAAGCAGCGGCGATGATGGCTCGCGGCGATCTCCCCTATTCGACGGGACAAGCCGTGAACGTGGACGGTGGTTTCGAGATCGTGCGTCTGTAGACGACTTGCGGCGCCCAACAGGCGCGCGTGCTTTGAACTGCGCGGCCCGGGCTCCTTTGGTTAGGGGGCGGTCAATCAAGACGCTGCGCGCAACCGTGTGAAGAAATCTGACCGATCAAGCGGAAACAGACGTAAAGTTAGGAGAACAAAATGGCGAATACAGCACACAACCCCGAGTCAGTCTGCCGGAAAGTGCATACGCTCGTGCTTGGAAGCGGCGCCGCCGGCCTGAACGCCGCGCTGCAACTGCGGAACAACGGCGTTGAAGACATTGTCGTAGTAACCGAAGGTCTGCAGATGGGCACTTCGATCAATACGGGAAGCGACAAGCAAACCTACTATAAGTTGGGCATGTATGGTGAGGAAAAGGATTCGCCGGAATCGTTGGCTCAGTCATTCTATTCCGGTGGTTCAATGCATGGAGATCTGGCCTTGGTCGAGGCGGCGTTGTCTCCGCGCGCGTTCTTCAATCTGGTCAACATCGGCGTGCCTTTTCCGCGCGACCGCTACGGCCAGTTTGTTGGGTACAAGACCGATCACGATCCCCTGCAGCGGGGCACCTCCGTGGGGCCCTACACTTCGCGCAAAATGTGCCAACACTTGATTCGGGAACTGAAACAACGCGAGATTCCGGTGGTTGAAAACCGCGTGGCCGTGCGTTTGTTGACCCTGGGCGAAGGCAATGAAAAGCGCGCCTGCGGCGCCATCGTGATGGTCAACGACCCTGGCCAGCAAAACGACGGCGCCTTCGAGACCTACCTCGCGGATAACGTGGTCTTCGCTGTTGGCGGACCTGGAGGCATCTACAAGACAAGCGTCTATCCGGAAGTCCATACCGGCGCCATTGGACTGGCGCTATTGGCCGGGGCGAAAGCGCGCAATCTACCTGACTCGCAGTTTGGGATGGCCTCGATCAAGTTCCGATGGAACGTCTCCGGCACCTACATGCAAGTCATCCCGCGTTTCATCAGCACGGCCGAAGACGGCGTCAGCGACGAGAAAGAATTTCTTCTGCCGTATTTCAGTAGCGTCGGCGCCATGAACAGCGCCATCTTTCTCAAGGGCTACCAATGGCCGTTCGATACGCGCAAGGTCGTTGAAGGTTCATCGATCGTAGACATTCTGGTGTACATCGAGACTGTGCTCAAGGGGCGGCGCGTGTTTCTTGATTACCGTTCGAACGGCGAAGGTTTCGACTTCAACGATCTAAGCGAAGAGGCCTACACATACCTGCAGAACTCGGAGGCGCTCTTCGGAATCCCCATCGAGCGGCTCGCGAAGATGAACCAACCGGCGATCGACTTGTACGCGGATCACGACATCGACATCACCACGGAGCCCCTCGAAATCGCGGTGTGCGCTCAACACAATAACGGCGGGCTGGCCGGGAATCTCTGGTGGGAATCGGAGAACATTGGGCGACTATTCCCGATCGGCGAAGTCAATGGCTCGCACGGCGCGTACCGGCCCGGCGGGTCGGCATTGAACTCTGGCCAGGTGGCGGGGTTCCGGGCGGCTGAGTACATCGCCAACGCGTATGGAAACTATGAGCTCGACGAAGACGCCGCGCGAAAGGCGGGTAAAGAAGCTATTGCCGAGCTCCAGGAAACGTTGCGCAAAGGCGGCGAACAAGGACGCGACTGGCGCGAACACCGCGAAGAATTCCAGACGCGCATGTCGCGCGCCGGCGCGCATATTCGGTCACAGGAAGGACTTCGCGCCGCCACAGAGGAAGCCTGGCGGCAGTGGGCGGAGATGCGTGAGAACGGCAATAAGTGCGCGCCCGACAACCCGCGCGAGGCAATCGAGGCGTTGCGCAATGTGCAATTGTGCTTCACTCACGCCATCTATCTGGAAGCGGTCAGGAAAGCAGTCGAAAGTGGGGTGGGCAGCCGTGGCTCGACCCTGGTCCTTGACCGCGACGGGACCCCGGCGCACCCCATGCTGGACGAAGAATGGCGGTTTGCTTCGGAAGACACGAACTTCCGCAACGTCGTGCTCGAGACAGCCCCATCCCTCGAAGGAGAAGTCACCCAAGAATGGGTCGAACGCCGGCCGTTCCCTGCCTTTGACGCTTGGTTTGAGAATGCGTGGGCCGCATTCCGCAAAGGCGAGATCTACTACTGAGAAGATAGACGCGTTCCACGCGAAGATGCGTAATCAGGCC
>PUMX01000474.1 GCA_003552485.1 Candidatus Hydrogenedentota bacterium | reverse complement strand
GTTTTGCGCCAAATGGACGTACAGACCAAAGTGGTCGCCATTCAGCCCAATAACCTTATCGGATGGCTGATGGATGTGGTTCCGAATTTTCCCCGCGGAAAGCAGCGCTGGTTTATTCGCCGCGTGTTGAGAGAGCTGTGGGCATTCGATTCGCGCTTCATGCAGAAGCAGGCCACTGTGCCGGAAGAAAAGCCCAAGATAGGCGTCTGCGGCGAGATTTACACCGTTTTGGAGCCCGGAGCTAACCTGAATATCATATCGCGGCTTGAAGGTTCGGGCGCGTATGTGCACAACGCTTTGCCGTTGAGCCATTTCCTGTTTCACGATTTGCTAGAGGGTGAAAACCGGCTGAAATGGGGGGGGGTATTCGCCTACCTTGGCATGTACCGCGAGCTCAAAGACTGGTGTCTGGGGCAGATGAAGCGCCCGGACGTCGATCACCGCTTGTACAAGCAGGCGCGGAAGGAAACAGAGAGATACCTGCCCAAAGCTTCCGTTGGCGGCCATGGGAAGGAAAGCATCACGTGGACCATCTACTACGCGCTGGCGGGCTTTGACAGCGTTGTTCACATCATGCCTTTCCCGTGTATGCCGGAAGCGACGACTTCCGTGATTATTGACGAGGTGTCTAGGGACTATGGCATCGCCGTCAATCATCTTGTGTTTGATCAGCAGTTTGGCGAGCAGAATATCATCACGCGCGCGGAAGCCCTCGTGAACATCCTGCGCTTCAAAAATGAGGGAACCGAGGCAACACTCGCCAAGCGGCGGCCCGGTTACTGGCTTGGCCTGGATACGGGAAGCACGTCAACCAAGGCGGTGGTGGTCGATGGAGAGACACTCGATATTGTCGATCAAGAGTATCAGTTCACCAACCGTAACCCGATGGCGGCGCTCAAGAGCGTGATTACCGCGATCAAGGAACGCAACCCCGACATCACGATCACAGGCGGCGCCACGACGGGCTCGGGCCGGCGCTTGGCCAAGGCGCTGCTCGACGCGCCCCTTGCGATCGATGAAATTAGCTGTCAGGCGGTCGGGTGCATGCTTGCAGACCGCTCGGTGCGATCAATCATTGAAATTGGCGGACAGGACAGCAAGTTCATCAGTCTTAACGAGAATGGCGTGCCCAACTGGTTCAATATGAACAGCATTTGCTCTGCCGGCACGGGATCGTTCCTCTCCGCGGCGGCCCGCGAATTCGACGTGCCCGTCGAGCAGCTCGGAGCGTGCGGGCAATCGGCGGCATGCGGCGTGAACATCACCGGCCGTTGCGGAGTGTTTGCAGAGTCGGATATTGTGTCGAAACAGCAAGCGGGCTATCCCACGAACGCCATTGTCCGCGGCATGTGCCGCGCGCTTGCCCAGAACTTCTTGAACAACGTCTGCCGCTGTAAGAAACTGGAAGGGCCGATCATGTTCTCCGGCGCAGTGGCGCTTAACGAAAGCGTGGCGGACGCGTTCTCGGAGTTGTGTGGCGAGAAAGTGCGCATCCATCCGGATCCGCGAATTTCCGGCGCGCTCGGCGCGGCGTTCATGGCGATTGTCCGTAACGCCGCCGGCGGCTTCGAGGGATACAACCCCGATGCCGAGTTCGGCAATTACATCGTCAACTGCGACGATTGCGCCAACGAATGCGAAGTGTCGCTTATCCATCGGGACAACCGTGTGGTTTGCGCGCTGGGCAGCCGGTGCGGCAAGTACGAGAAATACTGCGGTCAACCCATTGAGGTTGTCGTTGAACGGGTGGATAAGGACACGGTACCGGTATGACGCCCTGAGACGCCTCAGCGGGAACACCGTACTGAAAGGCGTGGCCCGCCGTGAAAGCCGGGTGATGGGTTCGGCTCACAGTCCGTATTCGGTGGGGACGAACGCGCGCTGGTAGCGCGCCGCGTAGTAGTCTACGGCGCGGCCGTCGAGTACACTGAACTCGTCGAGACCCGCCCGGATGAAGTCGAGCCACGGCGCCTCCATGTCCGGAATAGCCAGCCGCTCCGTGGCCACGGCTTCATCCAGAATGGCCAACGCTTCCCGCGCCGCCAGGTAAGCGCGTTGCCCATAATCGGCCGACCGGATGATGGCCCTAGCGATGCGCAGGCAAGAATCCGGCGCGAGCACGAGGGCTTCAGGGCTGGTGCATATATCGGATTCGACGAGGAGATCGCGTAGTACAAGGGCTTGGCCGCGCTTCGTGGACTGGTTCATCAGTTTGCAGTCGTACCACAACTCTTCAAAGCAGGTCTCGGGCGTATGGCCGCCGAAGAGCTGCACGTACGGGACGGATTCGTTGCTCCAGAGATCGGCGCAAGCCATGGCCACATTCCCTATGTGGCTAGAGTGGGCGCACGCCGCCGATTTCCCCTCCATGGCAATGGGGATGCCGGCGATGGCCTTCAGGATCGGGCCTTCATAGGCGCAATCCTTATCAGGGCCCGTCGCGCCTTGCTCGATAGCGGTCAACGATCGGGCCGCCCCAGCGGCGCGAACGATGGCGGCGAACACTGTTGGAATCATGCGTTTGCGCGCCAACTGCATGGCTGTGTTCGCGAATCCACACGCGGCGTCGCCCCCCGGCGTTATTCCGTGTTTGTGCGCAATCTCAACGATCCGCTCCCACATAAACGCCATATCGTTGGAGCCCAAGTGGCCCAAGGCGAAGAGCGCGCCGCCGATGTCACCATTCAGAATAGCCGGATCGGACACTTCTTTGCCGCCGGTCGTTTCGATTGAAAGAATGTCGGAGAGCGGCGCGCATCGCTCGAACGTTTCGAGAACAAGCTGTGTCTCAACACTGGTGCGGTTCTTGGGAGGCCGGCGCCGGTCCCGTATATCGGCGACGGTAGTTCGCAACGCCGCATGCACGCCCTTGCCCGCGAATTCGTCGATGGCTTCCCGCGTTGCCTGGACGACCCGTTCGCCCCACGCGGGATTGAGGGTCAACTCGAAGACAAGTTCGATTTCGATAACAACCCGCGGCGCGCCCAGATCCGATGCGCGCTGCAATACGGCGCGCGCCATGGCGGCGTACATGGCGGTGACCTGGTCCATAGCCTCGTCGGTTACGGGCGCGCCATGAGGAAGGGTATAGTTTACTTCGGGTAAGACTTCGCCGGCGCCAATGGTGATTTCGGGCGTGACTTGAACAGGGTTGGGCGCAGCGCCAAACAGCAATTCGCTGGGCGATTCGACGGCGAGGCGCGTAATCGGGGGCATGCCCGTCCTCCAGTGAATTAAAGACAATACGAAGCGGCGCGTGCTTCGCCGCGCGCGGATTTCCGCTGAGAGCAGGCGCGGTCTACGCCTTTGGCCGCCGGTTGCTCACGGCTTCCGCAATCGCGCCCACGTGGGCCGCCGTTGTTCCGCAGCAGCCGCCGATGATGTTGGCCCCCGCGTCAATGATATCGGGAACAACCGCCGCCATATCCTCGGGGGTTTCCGGAAACACATCCTCGCCGCTATCACTCCGCACTGGTTGGCCTGCATTGGGCGAGACAAGGATGGGCGCGCTGGGCGCGGCGCGGCGCAATTCCTGAACAATCTTGACCATGTCGCGCGATCCGACGCTGCAATTCGCGCCGATGATATCCGCGCCTTCGCTCAGCATCGCGCTAGCCATGTCTGTTGGGGATACACCCATCATGGTGCGGTAAGACCCGTCAGGCATGGCCTGAAAAGTGAAGGTGCAGACAACTTCCATTGACGTGTGCTCGCGCGCGGCGCGCACCGCAAGCGCGGCCTCGTCCAACGCCATCATCGTCTCCACAAGGCAGACATCGCACCCGCCTTCCTCCAAGGCGATCACCTCCTCCTCGAATACGGTGGACAGCTCTCTCTCGCTTATGTCGCCCATCATGATGATTTGGCCGGAGGGCCCGACAGAACCGAGAACGTACCGGTCATCTCCCGCCGCCTGGCGGGCCAGAGAGGCAGCGGCGCGGTTTATCTCCGCGGTCTGGGCCTCGAGACCATACATGCGCAACTTTAGGCGGCACGCGCCGAAAGTATTGGTGGTTAACAGTTGTGCGCCGGCGGCCAGGTACTCGTCGGCGATTTCCGTGATGACCTCGGGATGGTCGAGGTTCCAGGATTCCGGGCATACGCCGGGTTCGATGCCGCGGCCCTGCAATGCCGTACCCCACGCGCCGTCCGATACCAAAACGTGACCGTGCGCCAATTGATCCACCAACTTACTCATATCGTCCTCCCTCTAGGCCAGGCATCAAGCGTTGTTGTCATCTCCAGACATCGCGGCGGCGCGCCCTAGGCGTCCGCAGCAAAGCCGCCGAGCGCACCCTTGGCGTATGATGCCTGGTCCGATACCCATAACGCCACTCACTGACTTCAGGGGCCGCATTCCTGAGGCGCCGGACAACCGGACGCCACAGAAGCGCGCAGGCAGCAATGAGAACAGCTTCTCTTGCTCCTCCACATTCCAATCGTCGAACCCTGGGCTGTAGGGATAGGTGGTGGTCATTGCGGCGTGGGCGGCGGTTTGTGCGATGCGCGCTTCGATCCACAACGCGAGGCGATTGACGGCTTCGGCGCCCACCATGTCCGCCGCGTATCCGAGGAAGGGGTCGCCACATTTCAGGCAACTGCTGACCCATTCGTCAAATCGTTCGCCTAGTGTGGCCGTGAAGATGGCCATGCCGGTCGCGCCTTGTAAAGCGTCCGCAATCGACCGTCCCGTATGAAACGCAACGCCAGCAAGCCGAAATCCATTCTTCTGCACCGCAAGCGAAGGGCCCGGCAGTATCCGGTAACCAGCGCGAATCTCGCTGTCGCCGGGCACACAACCCAAGGCGTCTTCGATAGCCTGCGTAAGGGCTTGCGGAGACGCCCCCGGCTCAAAGCCCAAAGCGTCCTCGATGGAGTCCACGGTCAAATCGAGGCTTTCAAATCCCAGCCCATACTCCCAAAGGCCCTGTGACAGGCTAGGACGTTTCAGGGAGGAATTCGACGCACCACTCATGGCGCAGCCCCCAATAGCGCGTTCGCGCCGCCAACCCCCTATCGGGGAAGTTCAATCAGTTAACTATTTGCGTCAGTTTGTTCAGTGCGTTTTGCGGATCGGGCGCATACGCGTCTGCGCCAATCTTCTCGGCAAAATCGTTGGTGAGAGGCGCGCCGCCCACAATCACAAAGGTGTCGGGCTTGGTCTCTTTGATGCGATGGACTGTCTTTTCCATGTTCGCCATGGTGGTGGTCAACAGCGCGCTAAGCCCAACCACACTACCCGGATGCTCGTCGATGGCTTCCAGGAAACGCTCTGCCGGAACATCTACGCCCAAGTCCACCACTTTCCACCCCCCGCCTTCCATCACCATCGCGACAAGGTTCTTGCCGATGTCGTGCAGATCGCCTTCAACAGTTCCAATTAGGAAGGTGCCCACATGCTTGGCTTCACCGGATTCGAAATGGGGTTTCAGATGCTCCATGGCCGCGCTCATCGCTTTGGCGGCCATCAGCAGATCAGGCACAAACACCTTGTTCTCACTGAATTTCTGACCTACCCGGCTCATGCCGACGATAAGCGCCTTGCTTAGGACCTCGCTGGGCGGCGTTCCCGCGGCCAGCGCCTGTTGGGTGAGCTCATCCGCGCCATCTTGCCCCCGCAGATCCGGCGGATACGGCGAGGAAGCGTTGACTTTGCCCCGTTCAATGCAAACTGCCAACTGCTCGAGAATGTCTGACATGACAAATCTCCTGAGTCCTTTGTGGCTACCTTGATTGGGGGCCGCCGTATTGGCCACTCTTCGCGGCTGATACGGCATGATGCAAACGCCTTAGGCAGCCGGAGGCCAAGCGTCTGCAAAACCCTACGCTCTGCGAAACTACGATACCCACGCATCATGGTATGTGAACGCATCTAAATCGGCCAGCTCTCGTGTGTTGAGACCGGCGTACAGATTACCGTGCAAACAGCGGGCCAGTCCTGCGCGCAGGTTGGACGGGACCGCTTCGGTTGGCGACCCCGCAAGCGCGGCGCCTTATTGTAAACCCCAGTAATGCGCATGACATCGGTCCGATGACCGTCGAGACAAATCCTCGATGCCCTCCATGCGAACTAATATGTAAAACTTTGCAATGCAATAACTTACGGAGATATTGGGCCGAAGACGAAGCCAAACCCTAGCCTGCGCAGCAGCGGGCGCGCGCCGTTTTGACTGGCCGAGTCAATCGTCTATCCACTGCGCTTGCCGTATACAGAGGCGCGGCGCTGTCCCGCTTGAGTTCACAGATCACAAAAACCACTCATGTCATACTGCACGGTATTGAGCAACCCTGTAATGCGCAGATATGCTCAATGCGATCAGGGCCCGAAGCGCGAGATTCTCTGAACAATAGGCCATGAACTGAGTGTAGAGACCTTTAACCATGTACTTTCACGTACTTTGTCGACGGTGGTAGCAAAGTTCGACGGGTTAAACGAAATTCAATCCATAATGCAGCGTGGGTATGGGCAATATGTGCGCCAGCGAATTATCAAGCGGCGGGGCGGTGGGACTTCCAAAAAGGAACTCAGCCGCGGCGCGTTTGCCTTCAAATACCTTTTCAGTCCCATTGAAGCAGAAATGGAAGCGGCCGTCTTCTTCCCAGAAACGGACTCCTCCCTCGTCTGGACAGCGTGTATGGGGCTCGATGGAGGGTTGAAGCCGTTGGATAAGTTGCGAGAAATTCAACAGGAGCAACGTTCCTTCAGCAGGGACAGTCTCGAGTGAGCAACTCGCCTGAGCAAGCATCTTGCCGAGCCCGCGGTCCACGCCTTCTACGACCAGTTCGACTTCTGCGGCGCCGTAGTAGCTCATTACGGCCTGTAGGGCGCTCGCGAGCACCGTCTCTTCCCCCGCGTACTCGAGGATAGAGCTTGATATGGGCGGGGAAGGAAAGCGCACATTTCCTTCCTGCGAATATTCGCGCACGTGCGCGGTCTCGTGAGTACGCGTAGCAGCCACAAAATAGCCGGCAAACACACCCCGCCGAACCACCAAAAGAATCTCACTCGGCAACATCATACAATAGCCCGAGGCCAAAAAGGCCTCCCAGTCCTCCGTGGGCCTGATGAACCGGGCAGTCTTCCGGCGATAGGCCGCTTGACAGGCGCCGAGGTATCCTGGCTCGAATGGAATTATCGAGACATCCCGGTCGCTGATGGCCGCCGCGTGGCTGCGCGTCACGATGGTGCGGTAGTTACGGCCAACCTCCGCCGCGCCGTAACGCCGATAGAGTGGTCCTCTACCCGACACCAGTAGGAAATCGACCCCGTCATCCTTGCACTGGCGGCATATGTGCTCGAGCAATTGGGAGGCCAAGCCCCGGCCCCGGTGTGATTCGGCGGTCACCACGGCGCCCACGCATGCGACGCGCGCCGGACAACCGGCCAGCGTAGCCCAGCGCCGAATCAAACCGGCATGACTGACAACCGTCGATCCCTCGGTGAAGACGAAGAGGTTGCCGGTATTCCTGGCGTCAAAAAGCTGGGGAAACCGCCGAAACATATGTCCGCCCGGACCACCGAGGAACACGGTGTCCACCAACTCGCTGAGCGAGTCCAACTCGGCGCCCTGTATTGTCCGCGGACCGTCTAAAGTCATGCCGTCCTGTGCATCCCCGGATGTCCCTCGCGGCGCAGCCGCGCAAAAGCAATGGTATTCGCGTGAGGTGTAGTGCAGCGTCTGGCCAGCTCGAACGAAAACGTCAGCCTTGCTTCACAACGCCATCGAGAACATTTCTCGTTCCTTCACGAGCCCCCGCATCTCAAACCATCCATCTGTGATTCCTTAGCGCTCCATGATAGGGTGCTGTAGTATAGCAGACTATACAGGATTACCTACGGCGCCCGTTCGGATACGTGGGAGGCGCGCCCGAGCCCGAGCGTTGTCTACTCACCGAGCTCTTTAAGGATGTCGACGGCCTTGCTGGTTCCGATCCGGTTGGCGCCCGCTTGAAGCAATTGCAGCGTGTCCCGCAGGGTGCGGATGCCGCCTGCAGCCTTAACGCC
>PUMX01000411.1 GCA_003552485.1 Candidatus Hydrogenedentota bacterium | reverse complement strand
CGACATGAACCGCGCGCGAAGCCGTGTGATGCGCAACGCATCCTCTAGCGAAAGGGCGCCCGCCGCGGTCAGCGCGGTGATCTCGCCGATGCTGTGGCCGGCAAATCCGGTGGGCTGCACTCCGTTTTCGATGAGATGACGGGCGATGGCGGCGCCAACCGCCACAAGGGCGGGCTGAGCCCTCCGCGTGTCGTTCAGTTGCTCTTGCTCACCGTTGAAGATGGTATCGAGAAAACCAGGGCCGAGCACCTCTTCCGCCTTGTCTAGCACGGCTCGCGCGGGCTTCGAAGCCTGGTGAAAATCGCGGCCCATGCCCACCACCTGGCTGCCTTGGCCTGGAAACAAGAAATATCTCACGCTCCCTGCTCCTTTTGGTTGAGATAGGCCTCGGAATCGCGTAATTCCTCGATGCCTTGGCGAATATGTTCGTTGATCTGCTTTTCCACGGCCCGTTGCGCGCCGATGATGGCATTTGCCACGCCCGTAGCGGTGCTTGCTCCGTGCAGGATAAACACAATGCCGTTCACGCCGATCAGCATGGCGCCGGGATGCTCGTTAGGGTCAATGATGTGCTTGAGCCGGCGGAACGCGCCGGAACTGAGTTGAGCGCCGAGCATGCTGGTCCACGTGGACTTGATTTCGCGGTGTACGAGTTGTGTGATGAGGGACGCCACGGCCTCGCTCGTCTTGAGCACCACGTTGCCAACGAATCCGTCGCAAACCACCACGTCCACGCCGCCTTCGAAGAGGCCTTTGGGCTCTACGTTGCCGATAAAATTGATGTGCGGCGTGGCGCTGAGACACCGATGGACCTGCTTAGCCAACTCGTTCCCCTTGGCTTGCTCTTCCCCAATGTTCAGCAGGCCCACGCGCGGGGTGTCCACGTTGAAGCCGTGCCGTGCGTACACGGTGCCCATCTCGGCAAAATCACAGAGGTGCCGTGCGCTGCAATCCACATTGGCGCCCAAATCGAGCACCAGCGCCGGGTCGCGCAGGGTGGGAAGACGCTGGCAAATGGCCGAGCGGCCAACCCCCTTTATGAGCCCCAGAATGGTCCGGGCGGCCACCATGACCGCGCCGGTATTGCCCGCGCTAACGTAGGCGCAGGCCTCGCCTTTCTTGACCAGACGCATGGCCACCAACAGCGACGCGTCTTTCTTCTGCCGCACCGCAAGCACAGGGGAATCCTGCATCGAAATGCTCTCGGAGGCGTGGACCACGGAGATGTTGGAAGACGGTTTTCCCCGGCTCTGCTCATGCAAGGCTTCGTGGAGTTGGGTCTCGTCCCCCACCAACAGAAGGTGTATGGCGGGATCGCGCGCCACGGTAAGCGCGGCCTCTACCTCAGGCCCCGGCGCCCGGTCGGTCCCGTTGGCATCTAGAGCTATTCGCATTACGGTTCCCGAGTATAATAAAAGAAGCGCTTGAGCATTGGCGGGTCTCCCCCTATTGAGCCAACCCCGGCGTACGCTTAGGAGCGCCCCGCGTCCTAAGCATATCCGGCTGTCATTAGGTACGTTGCCGGGGGACGCCGCGTCTTTCGCGGCAAACATGCCAGGCGCGTAGGAAAGGCGCCAACGCGGGGAAAACACCACAAAGCGGCGGGATTACCCCCTTGAAGAGCCTACGGAATTATTCACTCTTACAAACGCCATAGACAGCGGCATCAAGCCTGCTCCAAAGGCGATTACTTATTCCACGCCGTCAGTCGTTCTCCGTGTTTACCGCCAAGCGATCCTTGTAATGACCGCATTTCGGACACACCCGGTGCGGGGGAATGCGGTGACCGCAACTCTGGCAGTCGGTTAGCGCCGGTGAACGCAATGCATGATGGGCGCGCCGCGAATTGCGGCGCGATCTCGTTATCTTTTTCTTGGGTAGCGCCACGGAATCACTCCTCTAAAGATCCAGGCTTCAGGTCGGGGAACAGCTCCGCCAAGGCCTGAAGACCATTGTTCTTGGTTTCCACCTGTTCTGGGACTGCGCACCGGCAGGACTCAAAATTGAGGTTAGCCCCACATACCGGACACAACCCTGCACACTCCGGCCCGCATAGGAACTTAAATGGGATGGCCAGCACCACTTCTTCCCACGTCTGCGGCGCGAGATCGATTATATTGCCCGAATAAACGCCTACCGCCGGAGCGTCTTCGTCCTCCGGTTCGATCTCTTCTTCGCCGCCTGTCTCTCCCTGGGTTTCCAGGTTGGCCGCCGAACCCTCCACAAAGACCCACAACACTTCGCGCGAGAAAGGATGTTCCGCCGAAGCGAGACAGCGGTCACAGGCGTGATGATACGTGCCCGATACTTCGCCCCGGAACATGTATCCATCCTCGAATTCGGCCAGCGAGCCTCGAACGTGAACCGATTCTATCGGCGCCCCGGCCGCGCCTTCGGGTTGAAGCTCCGAAACCGGCGCCACGACGTCAACGGGCACATCCTGCTCAGCCACGAGCGCCACGGAAATCTTAAGCTTACTCATGGTCTTCACTCCCTTTGTAGGGTGGGCAGGCGGGAAGTATCAAGAATAACAAACGCCACGCCTGCAAGTCAAAGAAATCTTGGCCACACCGCGTGGCTCCAAGGGAACGCGAAATCCCCATATACTCTATTGTAATCCAGCAAGGCGCCTTCCCGCCAGTATGGCTGGTGTTTGGGACGCTACGGTAGGTATTCCGCAGTAGTGCGCGCTTTGCATCCGATAGGCTGCGGGAGTACTATGAGCCGGCGGCAAATCTGTAATGCATAGCCACACAAGCAAGAAAGGAACACCACATGACAAGCTGCACAAGAAGAGGTTTTTTGGCGGTTTCGGCGGCCGCGGCGGCCCCGCTGATTCTGCCCACGGGCGTTCTGGGCCGGTCCGGCCGCCGCGGAGCGAATGACAAGATTGTGCTTGGAGTTATTGGCCAGGGCGACATGGGTGGGCGGCTCATGAGGCCGATGACCACGGAGCTGAACGAGCCCGTGGCCGCCCTTTGCGACGTGGATCAAGAACGCCTTGAAGAAGGAGCGGCGTGGGTGGAGAGCGAACTCGGTTACGAGGTCGAATGCTACGCCGATTACCGGCGCCTGCTCGATCGGCAAGACATTGACGCCGTCGTCATCGCCACGCCTGATCATTGGCATGCCGTTCAAGCCGTGCACGCCGCCGAGGCGGGGAAGGACATCTACGTCGAGAAGCCGCTTAACCGGACCATCGCCGAGGGGCGGGCAATTATCGACGCCGTCCGGCGGCATAAGCGGGTGGCGCAGGTAGGCGCCATGGGCCGGTCCTTGCCGGGGGTGCAGCAAATCGCCACCTACATCCGCAATGGCGAACTCGGCGAGGTCCACCGGGTCGACTGTTGGCGAGGGGCAAACCCCGTCGGTGATAACACGCCAGACGAGCCGCCGCCCGACCATCTGGACTGGGACATGTACCTTGGGCCCGCCCGCTGGCGGCCATATAACCCGGAGATCGTACACTACAATTTCCGGTATATCATGGATTTGGGAGGCGGCCAGATCCGGGATTTGGGCGCGCATCTTTTCAGCCAAATTCTATGGTATCTGGACCGGGACAGCGACGGCCCCGTGCGCATAAGCGCCACGGGTAAACCGCCAGCGCAAGGCGTCTTCGACAACCCGGTCGAACTGGATGTCACCTGGGAATTCACGGATCCCGAACTCACTATCACGTGGAAGCAACCCGGCGAGCGGGATGGCGACGGCGCGGTGTACCATGGGGAACGGGAAACGCTTGAAGTCGGCGGCATGACCGGCCGAAGTCCCAGTACGGAAGATCATGTGATGGAGTACGAACCCCCTTCCGATGGCTTGGATTTGCGCGAGCCCAGCGAATACCGGGGCGATCTTCCCCATTACGAGAACTGGTTCCACTGCATCCGCACTCGGGAGGAGCCCAATGTCTCTGTGGAGGCCGGACACCGCGTGGCCAGTTTGTGCATCCTGGGGAACATCGCCTATCTACTGGGCCGATCCCTTGAATACGACCCCGCGGCGGAGCGGTTCGTGGACGACGAAGAAGCCAACCGGATGCTGAACAGTCCCGGCCGGGGGCCCTGGCATGTGTAAGCCCTTGTAGGGATTCCAATACGATGCAACAGCTACAACCGAAGGAGAAGACGTGATGGGTGTAATGGATGTGATAAAAACGAGCGTGGCGGCGCTTGGCCTGATGGCGATGTGCGCGGCGAATGCCTCGGCGGAGACGTGGCGGAGTCAGTATTACCCCGAGGATTGGACGCCGGGGTACACGGATGACGAGGGCCGGTTTCTCCACGATTTCTCCTACGCGGGGTATCACCGGGGCGAGCGGCACATTCCGGAGGAGCCGCCGGGTCCGGTGCTCGATGTGACGGAGCCGCCTTACGGCGCGGATCCCACCGGAGAGGCGGATAGCACGGCCGCCATCCAAGCTGCGATCGACGACGCGGGCGCGGAAGGCGGGGGGGTGGTGTACTTGCCCGCGGGCACGTACCGCATCGCGCCGGAAGGCAACAACAACCACACGTTGCGATTGGCCGAATCCGGCGTCGTGCTCCGGGGCGACGGGCCGGACGCCACGTTCTTGTTCAATGACGCGGTTGAGATGCGAGGCACAAGCATCATCCTGGCCCGCCCCTCCGGCGGCGGCCACTGGCATCAGCCCCTAAGTGGCACAACAGTGGCGTTGGCCGAGGAGGCGGAAGCCCCTAATGACTATGTATACGCAGAGGACACCAGCGGCCTCGAGACCGGCGATTGGATCGTGCTCACCCATGATGTCACCGAGGAATTCGTGGCCGAGCATTCCGAGCGGCTTGTGGACGAATGGGCGGGACGTCTCCCAGCCATAGCGTTCTACCGGCAGGTGAAGCAGATTGACGATGAGACGGGAAAGATCACCGTGGACATTCCCCTCCGCTACGATCTTCGAGTACGGGACAACGCCCGCCTTCATGCCGTGCGGCCGCATCTTGAGGAAGCCGGCATCGAGGACCTCTCGATCGGCAACCGCGAACACCCCGGCAACGGCTTCGGGTTCAACGATTACACGAGTCCGGGCACGGCGGCGTATGACGTGCATTCCTCCTACGCCATCCGCTTCAACCATGTGACGAATGGCTGGATCCGGCGCGTCCACACGTATCGCCCGGAAGTGAATGAGGGACCTCATCACCTTCTGTCCAATATGCTTGAGTTGCAATACAGCCGCGGCATCACGGTCCAGGACTGCGATTTCCGCGAAGCGCAATACCGCGGCGGCGGGGGCAACGGGTATGGGTACGTCATACGGGGCAACGATTGCCTTATTCAAGACTGCTACGGCCGCGAACTGCGGTATGTCTTTGACTTCAAGAGCATGTACGCCAATGGCAACGTCATTCACCGGGGGGTATCCGATGGAACCACCAGCGACTTCCACATGCACTTGAGCGTGTCCAACCTGATGGACAACCTCGAGCTGTTGGACGGCGCTTTCTTCAACGCGCGGGAACGGCCCCACGGCACCATCGACCACGGCATCACCACCAACCAGTCGGTGTTTTGGAACACGTTGGGCGAAGGAAACTCGAATTTCCTTATTGACGTGACCAACCAGTCCGGTAATAGCTTCATTATCGGCACGCGGGGCGAACGCACCAACGTGGAGGGACTGGACGACGCCCACATGGGCGTGTATTACGAGGGCCGCGATGAAGGCTACACGCTTGAGCCGCAGTCGTTGTATGAAGACCAACTCCAACGGCGTCTCGGCGCGCCCGATTTGACGGGTCTTACCTTGGATGAGGCCGAAATGCTGCTCGCCGAGAGAGACCTTGCGCTGGGCGAAGTGACCTATTCGGCCACGGACGAACAGGACGAAGGCAAGGTAGTGAGCCAGCATCCCTCAGCCGGCGAGATCACCCACCCCGGAACGGAGAGCGACCTTACCGTTTCCTTGGGCTTGCTGGCCAGCTCCATCGAGGTGATGCTCGAACCCGCTGGGGCCATCGAGGCCGGAGCGCGGTGGCGCATTGAAGGTGAAGAATGGCGCGAGAGCGCAGACGCGGCTGACGTGGAGCCCGGCGAGTATGTTGTTGAATTTCGCGACGATTTCGACCCAGCCGCTTGGCTGGCGCCGCACTCCGTCGAGGTTTCGGTGGAGGCCGGAGAAACGGCGCAACTTTCGGCGGCCTATGCCAGTTTCGGCATCCGGGAGGTCGACCAGCTTCTTGGCCTGTCCCTGGGCGGGAACATCCTCCACGTGCGGGGCGCCGGCTTCTCGGAGGATACGGTGGTGTACCTCGGCGATGCGCCCGCATTTCTAACGGACCAGAGCGAGCCGGATGAAGGCCTCCTCGTCGTGGAAGCCCCACGCCAATGGCCCGGCGCGTATGATATTCGTATTGAAGATCCGGCGGCTGACGAACCGTATGTGCATGACGAGGAGTTTGTTTACACCCGGAATCCGTTCGAGGAAGGCGTGGACCAGTTCCCCGGAGAGATGCGCTTGATTCAGGATCCCCCGCCGGGCGTGTCCGCCCTAGCCAGCTCGTTCCCGGCAGAGGACGGCGAACTGCAGCCGCTCGAGTACGAGACCCCGGAAGGCGTCGTGATCGAGGTTCCCGTGGAAGCCCTGCCGCCAGACGCTACCGGCGCCTACCTGGTGATCCATTCCGCGGATCGCCTTACGCGCTTGTTCGAGGAAACGGTCGAATGGCCGGCGGACAAGACGCCGCGCTCGCCCTATGTGGATGTGCACATCCTGGTCGAGTTGCCTGACAGCGCCGAGGAGAAGGAATTGACGCGCACGGCGGCCGCGCCGCTCACGCTCCGCTTCCCGCATGATATCGCGCCCGCGGCGTGGGATGACCTTGGCGTGGGCCGCATGACCACCAATCTCGATGAGCGTTTTGGCCCCACGCTACCCGACCCGCCCGAGATTCTGCTGTTGGACGATGCCGTGGCGCGCTTCGATGACGAGGACCGCGCGGTGGTCCACGTGGAGAGCCTCACCGTTTACGGCTTGCTTGGCCCGGAGGTCCCGGGCGACGTCAACGGCGATGGCGTGGTGAACGCAAGTGACATTCAGCTCGTCATCAACGAGGTTCTGGGGATACCCATCAACCCCGACTACGAGCCCGACGTGACCGGCAGCGGCGACGTCGACGCTGAGGATATCCAGTTTGTGATTAACCGGGTCCTCGGGATTCAATAGCCCGTCTGGCCTCAGCCATCCCCATGGCGCCCAAGCCCCATTGACGCGGGCTTGGGCGCCATGTGTATTTGGGGGCGCTCCCGCCTTTCTGGCCCCGCCTTCGGGCCAGACAACCCGTCGTTCCCAATCTTCATGCCTTGATGACATCCTCTCATCCGGTCCGCCTGATCACCCCTCACTTGTTCAAGGATGTACAGCTCCCGGCCTTGGGCGCCGATAATTGTACCGCGGTCAAGGGGAACCCCTCGACACGATACGCCTTAAGTCCTTGTGTGGTGAGAACTTAGGAACGAATGGTTTATGGGCATGGCTCTTGCTATCACAAATATCGCGAACGAACGCGGAAGGAGAAAGGGAGCTACTCTTGTCTATCTGGTGTGTGTTTGCGCCATATGCTTCGAACCCCTCGCCCGCCGGAAACTACGCGTTGCCGTGTCTGGGATTTCTCATCTTGCCTTAAGGTCATTGCCTTAGGTTTCTCCCAAGAGGGAAACCTAAGGGGATGACCTTATCTTACGGTGTCCTGGTTCACGAAACAGACACGGGGGTAGAGGCTTCCGCTCCGTTTTGCCGGGTGGAGCCGGCGAAGCGGATTGGATTCAGAGCGCACGCTTGCCAAAAGCGTGAAGTGTGGGGCTTTTCCCGCGTTGAACCGAGACGGCGCCGTGTGTGATGGCGCGTGGAAACGGTTTGCAACGGGAAAACGCTTTCAAGGAGGACCAGTCAATGTCTGAAACAAGCACTGCGGAAACGGGAACCGCCCACTTGGCGGGGAAGTACTTGACCTTCATGCTCGGGCCGGAGACGTACGGGCTCGACATCTTGAAGGTTCAGGAGATTATTGGGCTATTGCCCATCACTCGTG
>PUMX01000146.1 GCA_003552485.1 Candidatus Hydrogenedentota bacterium | reverse complement strand
GCAGGAAGGAGGAGTCTGGCTTATGTTGAAGCGGATTGCCGTAGTGGACGGCGAGAGTTCCCCGATTGATCAGTTGGCGGCCGCGTTGGCGGGCGATGACATTGAGGCGATAGCGTACCGGTCCGGCGATCCGTTGCCGCCCGGAACAATGGCGGCGGCGCCGAACCGAAGTGATAGCAAGCCGCAGGCCGCGTTGGCGCTCGAACTAGCGCGCCGTCACGCGGCGGTGCTTGAACTATTGGCCGACGCCATCGACTGCCGCGAAGGGTTTCCGCGTGGAAGCTCGCGGCGGGTATGCGAGCACGCGGCGCGTTTTGCGGACGCGCTGAATCTCTCGGGCGATGAGCGCGCCACGCTCGAACGGGGCGCGCTGCTGCGTGATCTCGGCAAGATCCGCATTCCCAACGCCGTCTTGTTGAAGGATGGCCCGCTCACATTTGACGAGTGGGAGTCTCTGCGCCGGCACACCGTGCAAGGCGCTGAATTGGTTACGGTAACGCCGGGATGGGAAGACACGGCGGACATCCTGCTGCGCCATCATGAGTGCTATGATGGCGATGGCTATCCCGGCCGGCTCGAAAAAGACGCTATTCCTTATCTGGCGCGGATCGTGAAGATCCTCGATGTGTTCTGCGCAATGACGAGTCCGCGCCACTATCGAAGCGGCCATGCCGGCATTGATGACGCCCTCGCGCATATTCGAAGCGAGCGGGGCAAGCACTTTGATCCCGGGTTGGTGGACGTTTTTCTCGAGCACGACATTGGCCGGCCATGGGAAGCGGGTCACATTGCGGAACAGCAGGAATGAACGTCTGTGTTGTAGGCTCCGCCCCATTCGCGAAATCATTAGAAGGATCCCATCGCAGGTCATGAGCATCCGTTTCTGTGTGATTGCTGTTGGCGTCGCTCTTGTTTCGTTCCTCACAGCCAGCGCCGAACCCGCACGCGTGCTAGAGGAAATCCCCGGCAGCGACGCCTATCTCGAAGGCTACAACCTGCAACGACAAGGGCGTTATCCCGACGCGATACGGGCCTATCGCGAATGCATCGAGGCGGATGGTCCATTGAGCCCGTACGCGTGGGCGCGCACGGCATTCTGCCACTCGATGGCTGGCAATAAGGACGCCGCCTATGACACGTTCTACTATCTCTTCGACGCTTATCCGGACGGGCCGTGGGTCAGCATGGGGCAGGCATATCTCGCTACGGTCTACATGACCGACGAGCGCCATCGCGAAGCAGCGCAGCATTTCGCCGAAGTCATCGATATTCCCTTTAGGCCGTGGTGGTTTGGGACCTATATCGAGCGCGCCGCCGACATGTTCCTACGCGATCCGGATTATGAACGTCTGGGTTACGCCTACTACCGCGAGCAAACGCGCAACGCCCGTTTCCGCGCCGCGCGCGGCGAAGCAGCGAAGATCCTCACGGGCTCGCCGTATGTGGACGACCAGATCCTCGCGGTGAAGGGATTGGTCGAAGCGCGCGAGTTTGATGACGCCGAACGGGCCATGGCGCGGTTGCGGCCGGTGTTGCGCTTGACTCCGCCTAGGCGCGCCACCGCGGCTTATCTCGAAGCCTTGGTGCAGTACGTCGCCGGCGAACGCGATCGCGGGCGCGCGGGGATGGCGGATGCCGTGCAGAATCATGAAGATGATGAATACGCTCCTGCGATTCTCTTGCTGTTTATCCGCGCGGCGCTGCGCGAAGGGGAGCACGAGCTGGCGGCGCCGTTGGCCAGCCTGCTCGCTGATCGCTTCCCGGCGGCTGACGAAGCCGGGGACGCGCTCTGGTGGGTTGCCCGTCACCACGAGAGCAATGACCGCGCGGAACAGGCTGTCGCGGGCTACCGGGCGTTGGCGGATCAACTGCCGAAGCATGAACGAGCGGACGCCGCGCTGTTCGCCGTTGGTGAATTGCAAAGAGAGCGGGGCCTAAACACCAGCGCGGTAGATGCCTATGACCAGTTGCGTCAGCGATATCCGGCGAGCGGGCTTGTGCCCGAGGCCATGTACCGGAAAGGCGCCATTCACCAGAACAACGGGAATGATGACGAGGCAAAGAGCGCCTACCGCTCGGCGTTGCGCGGCGGCATGGGCGATTTCTACGCGCATCGCGCCGCCGACAAGCTGCACGGTCTGGGCGAGACCAACGCGGCAGGGCGGAACATGCGGGTAAACGCGGGTGAATCCTTCGTGCGCCCGATAGCGCTCAACGCGCCAGCATACGAACCGCTGACCGAGGAGGTGAACGACGATCCCCGGTTTCAGCGGCTGCTGTTTTTCGGCGAACATGGGCTCGAAGAAGCCGAATGGGAAGCGCTGGCCCTCTTTGAAATCCTGGGCGATAGCGAACAACTCGACCAACGCATTTACCAGGTGATGGGCGAGGCGGGCGTCGCGTATACAGCCATGCAATTCGCCCACCAACACGATTACGGAGTGAACGACGGGTTTCCCGACGTGCGCCGCATGCGCGTGCGCTACCCCCGCGCCTACTGGCCGCTCGTTCTCGAGGTCGCCAAGGAAACCAATCTCGACCCTTATCTCATCCTCGCCGTGGCGCGACAGGAGAGCACGTACCGGCCTGACCTCACCTCGCACGCCGGGGCGCGCGGCCTGATGCAGGTGATGCCTAGTACGGCCGAATGGCTTGCCGGCGCGGAAAGCGCGTTGTCTCATAGCGAGGCGGGCCGGCTTGACGTGCCCCGCAATTCGCTACGCTTGGGCGCCTACTACATTCGCCGCATGCTCAATCGCTCCGGCGGCAATCTCGTCTACGCCATCGCCTCGTACAACGCCGGTCCCGGCAACGTGGATCGCTGGCGGGACCGCTGGCCCAATGCCTCGATGGAATCCTTCGTCAACAACATCCCCTTCGGCGAAACCAATAACTTCGTGCGCCGCGTCCTCGCCAATTACGCCGCCTATCACAGCCTATATACACCCTTGGATCTGGAAGGGGCTGAGTAGAAGCGGCTTTTCGCCGTCGCTGCGGCCTGCCGATCACAGGCGCGCCGCCCAAAGCTGAAACGGAGATAAGAGGGGATGTCTCTCGCTCATTCCGCCGGTTGCCCCGGCGATTAGGGGAGAGCGTCGGCCTTGTCGATAAGGGACAAAGTAGGTTAGAATCAGACTTTATCAGACGGAGTCACTTGGGCCTCGCTTTTGTGCGCCTTCCAAGGCGTGGGGAGGAGCGTATGTCGGCGGAAAGAAAGCGAATTCTTATCGTCGCCCACGACCGCAGCACCTTACACGTCGCCCGGTATCATCTGACACGGGCCGGGTTCGAGGTTGCCGACACGGACAATCTGGAAGAGGCGCGCGCATTGGTGAAGGCCACGGCGCCCGAGATCGTGGTGTGCGAACTTTACGAGGCAACCGACGCCAAGTACAACGGCCATGAACTGCGCCGGCGGTTTTTCAAGAACCCGGGGCTGCGCGCCACGCCGTTCTTGTTTCTCACCGACACGCCCCATCCCGAGCAGAATGGGAATGTGCTGGGCAATGCGATCGACGAGTATCTAAAGAAGCCGCTGGATCCGTTGGCCCTCATCGCGCAGGTTCAAGCCATGGTCACGCGGCGGCGCACCCACGAGGAGATGATGCGAACCGACCCGCTCACGCACCTGCTCAATCGGACCACGCTCGAAAACGCCGTTCAGACCGATCTCGCGCGGTTGGATCGCTATGCCCGTTTCGCCGGGATTCTGCTGCTGGACATCGACGAACTCGGCGCGGTGAATGAGACCCAGGGGGATTCCGCGGGCGACCTGGTGTTGACCACGTTGGGGAGCCTCATATCGCGCACTGTACGCAGCACCGATATCGCGGGACGGTATCAGAGCCAGCAGTTCGTTCTTTACCTGCCTGAGACGCGCGAGCCGGGCGCATCCCAGTTGGCCCATCGGCTGCAGGAACAGTTCCAGGGCTTGACGCAGACGGCTCTCGATGCTGCGATGACGTTCAGCGCGGGCGTCGCCGAAGCGCCGCGGGACGGTGATAACTGGGAACAGCTGCTGACCCGCCTGAACCAAGCAGTTCACATGGCGAAGGCAAATGGTAAGGGAGAGATCGTCTGCTGGTCCGAGGAGTTATCCCCACTCGAGACCGAGACGTAAGGAAACGCGCGCGGAACCGGTTCCGCCTTCAGCTGCGAGCAAAGCCGCCGTGGGGAGCCGCGGGATTAATCGCGCGCGGCTGCGCGGCGCCGGCATCAGAGGCCAAACTGCGCCATCAACGTCACGGCCAATCGATCAATATCTTCGCGTTTCTCCAAATTGATGCCGAACTGACCCACGAGCCCGCCAATCGCCTTGTCTAGAAACGCCAGTTCGACAGGCGTTGAATCGTACCCTTCAAACGGTCCTTCAAGCGGCTTTTCCGCCATAGCGCGAAGCAGGGCCTCGGTGTACTCCGCGATGGCCGCTATCTTGTCGAAGTTCAGATTCTCAGGGATGTCGGTGGGCTGGTGGTAGTGCATCCAGCGTCCGCACGTCAAGAAGAGGTAGGGCCGCTCGTTCACCCGGAAGACATGATGGTCGCTCATATCGCCAACGTAACGGTTCAGCGCCGGCACCGGCGCGAGCAGTTCGCGTGTGGCGTCCTTGGGAACCTGCGTCTCCTGTAACACGTCCGCCAGGCCGGGGTCGCTTTCCATGCCGGTAATGAACAGAGCGTGGTCGAGTCCTGGCAACGGGACATCATGACCCACCAGATCGAGCGCGAGCGCCCCGTGGACCGGCTCCCTCCGCTGATGATGGTAGAAGTGGATGCTGCCCATCGCCTCGGTGAGATAGTAGGGCGGCTCTTCGGCGTCAAAGAACGCGGCAATGATGGGACGGTGCGCTGGCTTCGCCAACAGATGCTCCGCGATGCGCAACGCGATGGCCACGGCGGCGGCGTTGTCGTCGGCGCCGGGTTGGGGCCCGCAGGTGTCATAGTGAGCGGTCAACACAATGGGCGCCGCGTTGTCGTCAGCGCCGGGCAGGCGCGCCAGCAGGTTCGCAAACGATCCGCCGTGAACCGTATACGGCAACGCATACTCCCCGCCGCCATAGGCAGGCGCGCCAATGGCGGTCAATCGCTCGGTAATGTAACGCTGCGCGGCCGTGTGGCCCGGCGAGCCAACGGGCCGCCCTTCCGGCAGAGCAAGGCTGTGGACGTCCTGTTCGAGCATATCGGTCATAGCGGGTCCCAAATCGTTGATCGGCGCAGTGGATTGGCGACCCAGCATAGCGGCGCTCCACTGCGTGTGACAAATCGGCTGAACCGCGTCTTCATCGGTTCTCCGCGATGGCGGCAGTGAGCTTTTGAGCGCGGGCGATCAGTTCGCGGGCGATGCGTTCGTGGTGGATATCGAAGGGCAGGATGGGTTCACGCACGCGGGCTGTGGGATAAACCCCGTCGGCGTGGAGCAAGCGTTTGAAGAAATGAATCGATATATCGAGATGCTGATTCGAGAAGGCCAGGACCGGCAGCAATTGCTCAAACAATTCCCGCGCGGCGTCGCGTTGATTGGCGTGGTATAGCGAATAGATGCGTGTGTAGATGGCGTGCATGCCGGTCGGCATGAAGGCGTGGACGCCCCGATCCAGCGCCTCGATCATCTGCGTCACGGCCCATCCGCCGGACACGTGGAGCTGGTTTCCAGTCGCTTCGAGCACCTCCGTGTACTTGCGCCCGGCGGGAACCACCTCAATCTTCAGACAGCGGAATGCTGGCACGGCCTCAAAGAGGGATTGGATGAGGGGCACAGGGACGCCGTAGCCGTGAAAGTCCCAGTCTTGCAGCATGAGAAACGGCGGATTGAGTTCGGCCAAGGTGTGAACTTCGGCGCTATACTGCGCATCGGATTCGTAGGCGATGCTCGCGAGCACGCCGTCGCAGCCCAACTCGATACACCGGCGCGCGTACCGTAACCGCGCTTCGCGGCTGTCCGCCGACGCGCCGCCAATGACCGAAACCCTGCCCGCCGACGCCGTGACCGTGGCCGCGACCAGAACGTCGCGCTCTTTATCGCTCAGCTTGCCCACTTCACTGGCCATGGCCGGAACGAGGAACCCCGCGATTCCCGCCTCGATGGCAATCTCGACGTTACGTTTCAACGCGTCCGCGTCGATCGCATCCGATTCCGTGAAAGGCGTGTTCAGTACGGTGATAATGCCGCGCAGCCGGGCCAATACGTCCGGTGGATGGGTTACCATGGAGCGAGCCTTACTTCAGTGAGAGGGATAATTCGACACGTTCGCCGGAACCGACTTCCACGGTGCGCGTGACGGAGCCGGTTGGGCCGCGCAGCGTGATTTCGTAGGTTCCCGGCGCCAGCGTATCGAGTTCAAACTCGCCGCCAGGCCGAAAATGCGTCTCCTCCGTGAGACCGGCGTCCTCGTCGATCCGCTTCACCACCATCTCTCCCGCGGCGGCCTCGGGCGACAGCGAGCCGGCGATGGCGCCGTACTCTTCGGTCGCTGACCCGAGATCCCAGTCGAGGAAACGCCCGCCGGATTCGGGAACCAACACTTCGCGTTCGTAGATTCGCCGTTGGCCGCCTTCGCCTTCCATCCGCACGCCTATCACGTTAGCGCCGGGGACCATGTTATCGAGCCGGAACCGGCCATGCAAATCAGTCTGGCCAGATATCCGCTGAACATTGTGGGGATAGACCCGGTACGTTTGCGCATTGGCCACCGCCGCGCCATCGCGCGTAATCCGGCCTTCCACGGCTAGCCACGGTCGAAATGTCAGGTCTTGCCGCACGTTTCCGCCCTCGCGCAGGTGAACGGTCTGGCTGGCGTAGCCCAATTTGGGATCAGAACCGACGAGGGTAATCGTCCCCTCACTCAGATTGGTCACCTCGAACGTGCCGTCCGGCTCAACGACCGCCCTCCGGCGCCCACCCATCGGCAAACGCATGATCTCCGGCGCCGATTCGCCGGGCACGGCTTCAATCAATGCGTGTTCGGCCGGCCCGCCGCGGGCGCTCTTCGCCACGCCATAGATGATCCCGCCTCGCGACAGACGGATGTCGCGCTCTCTAAACCCATCTGCGGATAGCGGAACCGATTTTGGCGCATAATTCGAGGCGTTTATGAACAAGTCCGTCGCGCCTTCCGCGAGGAACAGTGCGAAGCGCCCATCCTCCCCGCTTCTTGTGAGCCCGGCTTCCTGCTTTCCAGCGTAAAGGAGCACATGGCTTTCACTAACGGGCTCCCCCGCTTCGTTCACAAGCCGGCCCGTAAGCATTGGAGGCGTCTGCACAGTCAGCACAACGTCGTCCCGCCCCGCAGCGACGCCACGTTTGACCACTTGCGGTTTGGCGCGGGCCATTTCAATAGGGGGCGAGGAAGAACTTTCATCCCGCGCTTCCGAAGCCATTCGCGTCACGGCCACCAACAAGTCGTGCCGCCCTTCAGCTAATTCCATGATCCGGAAAGCGCCGTCGGCGTCAGTCGTGGCAAATCTCGTGTTGCCGTCGACGTCCAACGCCTGAATCCTTGCCGTAATCGGATCGCCGCGCCGATCGCGCACTACGCCGGCAATCGCGAAGTTCGCGGGCGGCGTCAACTGAAAGTCAATCCCGTTTCGCTGTTCGCCGGCGCCAAACTGAACATCCTTACTTACTCGAACGCCATTGGCTTCAACCTCGAAACGGTACTTCCCTGCGGGCGTGAGTTCCGTTTCCCAGCGTCCCTGCGCATCGGTCACCCCGGGACGCGGGCGAGGGCCCCGGCGGGGCGCCCGCTGGGCCGCGATACGCTGCACCTCCACCCGCGCCTCACTCACCGGCTGCCCATCGACGTTAAGCACGCGGCCGCTCGCGCGCACCGGCTCCGCCGCCAACGGGATAAGCACGTTGTCCGCGCCGTCCACATCGGGCGTGACGAGGTCCGAGGAGAGGTTGTCCTTGTACGCTACAAAGATATAGGGGCGTCTATAGTCCAGGCCCGGAAAAGAGAAACGCCCGTCGCCGCCGGTGTACGTAGCATCGGTGATCCGGTTTGTGGCGCCCAGTGTCATGGCCTCGACCGTTGCATCCGGCACTGGCCTGCCGGAAGCGTCCACCACGCGGCCGCGGAAACGAGAAGCTGGCCTCAACCAGAATGCAGCCGCTTCCGCCGTCTCGCCCGCGCGTACGCG
>PUMX01000061.1 GCA_003552485.1 Candidatus Hydrogenedentota bacterium | reverse complement strand
GGTTGGTGCGGCATATGGCCTTTTCATCGGCCGCAAAAGTTACTTTGCCGTTTTCAACTTTTAGATCACTGTAGCCAAGGGCTTTAATTTCCTCCGCTACAATTGATTCCAGCCCGAAGGTTGACGTAGCGATCAGTTCAAGCCTGGACAAATCACATTACCTGCCTTTTTGAGGATTTCACCCTGCGCTGCATCTCAATCATTTATTACACCGGCTGCAGGAAGTCCGGCCCGGGATCCTGCCCTTTAATTTAAAATGTTATCATATAATTGGTAAAGCCTCCAACATTTAAGCAAAAAAAAGAAGCAAAAAAAAGAATTGACAGAACGTATAAAAGCGGTTAGAATAGTTTAAACGTAATGGTTAGACCTCATACCTCTAAACTCATTGTCCTTTCTTCGTTCTTGAACTGCTGGTCAACAAAGAAGGGCAAAGAGAAAGCAAGATTTGGCTAAATAAAAATGATTAGTCTTATTTTAAAAATAAGATAGATGAAGCAGGGCATTTAAAAAACGATGTAGGAGAAAATTCTTAACACAGGAGGTTGAAAAATGGAGCTGGACAGTTTTCCCCGCAGAAGTTACATCAGTGAGTTTACACCAATTGAACATATGGAAAAATTATCAATGCACCTTGGTGGTGCCAACTTTTTCATTAAACGTGACGATTTAATGAAGGGATTAACCGAGGGAGGAAATAAAATTCGCAAACTTGAGTTTGCTGTTGCCGATGCCCTTATGCAGGGAGCAGATACGCTCATAACCAGTGGAGCAGTGCAATCAAATCACTGCCGCCTGACCCTGGCGGCTGCGGTTAAAGAAGGACTTAATTGCCGCCTGATTCTCGAAGAAAGGGTCCCTGGAAGTTATAACAAAATGGCCTCCGGCAATAATTTATTGTTTCACATCCTGGGAGTGGAAAAAATAACGGTAATACCCGGGAACGCGGATGCAAAAGTAGAAATGGAGAAAGAGCTGAACGAACTCACAAACTCAGGCAGGAAGGGGTATATAATACCGGGAGGTGCATCTTATGAGGTTGGAGCACTGGGGTATGTTTCTTGTGCTGAAGAAATATTGGAACAAGCATCATCTATGAACCTTTCTTTGGATTACCTGGTAACTCCAACCGGCAGCGGAGGTACTTATACCGGGCTGCTGGCCGGGTTTTTTAAAAACAATTCCGACATTCCTGTGCTGGGGATCAATGTCAGCCGCGATCGGATAGCGCAGGAAGAGCTGGTTTATAATTTAATCCAAAAAGTCCTAAGAAAGCTGGAGATTGATCGAGAGTTTCCCGCCGGCAATGTGCGCTGTTTTGATCAGTATGTGGGACCCGGTTATTCCCTGCCTACTGATCAGATGAAGTCAGCGGTAAAACTGCTCGGGCGTCTGGAAGGCATTTTATGCGACCCAATTTACAGCGGTAAAGGTATAGCCGGCCTGATTGACCTGGCAAAACAGGGCTACTTTAAACCTGGCGAGAACATTTTGTTTCTCCACACCGGTGGAGTCCCGGCCCTTTATGCTCATGCAGATTTATTTTTAAGCGAAGAAAGTGAGCTTGATCGAATTCTGGAATCCCAATAAAAAATTGTAAAAATATTTTTAAGTATTGCAGGAGATTATGAAGGAATGACGAATAGAGTTATTTATGTGGTAAGACCTCAAAGCTCTAACCATTTTTAACCCGGATTGAAAAGAAGGAGGTGAAAACGGTTGGTAACAGGAGCCGGTGAATACAAGATTTCCTGGGTGGTTGATGGTGAAAAAGATAACGTGGCAACAATCCTGGAAAACGGAGTGTCTCGTAACAGTGTGGTGCCAGTGGACCTTGGCAATAATGAAATTGAAGTTACCCTCAAAGACGATATTCCCTACGGCCACAAGGTAGCAATTAAGCCCATAAAAGAGGGCGAAACGGTTTTTAAATATGGCTTGAGTATTGGAAGGGCAATAAAAGATGTTGAGGTGGGTGAGCACGTTCATCTGCATAACATTGAACCCTTACGCGGTAGAGGCGACCTAAGGGTCAAGGAATAGTTTAATTTATAATGCAAGGAGATGAATAACTTGTCGGAATTCTGGGGTTTTGTACGGCCAGACGGTTCTGTCGGTGCCAGAAACTATCTGTTGGTTTTATCTGCAACAATTTATGCAAACAGTGTTGTTGAAAGGGTGAGCAGTTCACTGTTGGGTTCTGTTCCTATTACTCACCATTTGGGGAGAACGCAAACGAAATCTGATTTAAAAATGACATTTGATATATTAACGCGTACAGCTGCAAACCCAAATGTTGGTGCAGTTTTAATTGTTGATCATTTCAGGGAAGATCTATGCAACCTTGAAGATATGGCTCATGCCTTAAGCTCTTCCGGCAAGCCGGTTGAAGGTGTTAATATCCGAGAATCGGGGGGTGTGGCAAATGCGGTAGCAGAAGCTACCAGGAAAGGGGCTGCCTTAATTCGTGATCTTTCCTGCCAGCGCCGCGAAATATCTCCAATATCCAATTTATTGTTTGGCTTAAACTGCGGAACATCGGATACCACCTCCGGACTTTCATCAAACCCTGCTTTGGGAATATGCTCTGACAAAATAATCGAACAGGGTGGCCGCTCTATCCTTGCAGAATTTCCGGAATTGATGGGAGCAGAAGAATGGTTGGCTTCTAAAGCGGTTAACCAAGAAGTAGGGGATAAAATTTATAGGCGGATAAAAGATTTTGAAGACAGGATTTATGCTACCGGAGAAGATATTAGAGGGTCTCAGCCAACCGGTGATAATATTGCCGGCGGTATCAGCACAATCGAAGAGAAATCTTTGGGAGGAGCGAAGAAAAGCGGCTCAGCAACTATTATGGATGTTTTGGAACTGGGGGAGGCCCCTCCAAAAGATCCGGGGTTGTACATGATGTATACACCAGGCCACGGCAGCGAGTCAATCAGCGCTATAGCAGCTGGTGGTGCCCAGGCCCTGGTTTTTTCCACAGGCGGTGGTCATGTGATTGCTCACCCTGTAATGCCGACCATCAAAATTACCGGCAATGAAAATTCCTATAAAGCAATGAGCGACACTGTAGACCTCGATCTCAGCGGTACACTAAAAGGTAAATTAACCCTGGAGCAGGCTGGAATGATGATTTACGATGAAGTCCTTGCGGTCTTATCAGGTAAACTCACCAAGTGTGAAATACTTAAGGAGGCAACCGGTTTTGCCATACACCGTGTTGGCATAAGCATTTAGCAGTGTTTTTAGACAAAGGGGCTGAAAGAGATGGAAAAAGTAAAAAGATTATGGGAAGTTGCCGGCAAAACAATTCCAGAACCTTACTTACGCAACGTCCAAATGGTTTATACACCACAGTTGGATGATGGCGTTAAGGACATATCGTTGCTTATTGCCACCCTTTATCCGGTGAACGGTAAAAATGAACTTCACACCCACGATGTAGATGAAATGATGGTTTTTACCAGCGGGCGTGGCGAAGCGCTGGTTGACGGAAAATGGCACCTGCTCGAACCTGGAACAGTATTATATATTCCCGCCGGCGAAGAGCATCAGTGTGTAAATTACAGTGACGACGCCATGCGTATCATTTGTGTCTATATTCCATCATTATCTGATGAAGCGGTGAAGAAAATAACCGAAGGAACAAATTTGCGCTGTGAAAAAATTATTTAAGGCCCTGTATTAACTACTTTTATGAATAAGCCGGCAAGATACTTTCAAGCTTAGGAGGAAAAATAATGCCATACGGTTATTGGGGAAAAATAGCCAGGGTGGATTTAACGAACAATAAAGTTTGGGAAGATAACCTGGATGAAGAAATCTATAGAAAATACCTGGGTGGGGGAGCGCTCGGGGGGTATTATGTTTTAAATAATGTGCCTCCGGGAACAGATGCTTTCGATCCTGAAAATCAGATAGTATTTGCTGTGAGTGTAGTAACCGGGGCCCCCATATCAGGATTCGGACGTCATTCGGTGGTTAGTGTTTCACCTTTAACTGGCGGGATATGTGACACAGAAGCGGGTGGTTTCTGGGGGGCTGAATTCAAATTTGCCGGGTTTGACGCCCTGGTAGTTGAAGGCAAGGCGGAAAAGCCCGTGTACCTGCTGATTGAAGACGGCAAAGTTAGCATCGAAGATGCTTCTGAAATATGGGGCGGGTTTTTGAAAGAAGCCCGCGATTACATTGATAAAAAGCATGATAAAAGGCACAAAATTCTCGGTATCGGACCCGGGGGGGAAAACCTGGTAAGATATGCCTGTATCACTGCCGACTTCAGGGATGCTAACGGCAGGGGAGGATTGGGGGCGGTCATGGGGTCGAAGAACCTCAAGGCCGTTGCTGTATCTGGCGGCAAGAAAAATATCAACCCTGCCGACCCCGATACTGTTAAAGAGATTGCTAAAAAATTTAACAAGACCTATACTGATTATGCTCATCCCAAGATGCTCAGTGCCCTGGGCACTTTGGGTCTAATCAATCCCCATAAAGACAGCGGCCAGCTGCCCTCTTACAACTGGAGGAGCGGAGTGATAGATAATTCAGAGGAGCTTTCCGGTGAAAAGGTTCGCGATACAATCAGGCATAAAATGGCAGGATGTTTCGCCTGCACTATCAAGTGTAAAAGCCTGGTCAAGACTGAGGCTCCATATGAAGTAGACCCCGAGTATACCATATCTGAATATGAATCAGTAAGCGCGTTGGGTACTTACACCGGTGTAACTGATTTGGGCGTGGTGGCCAAAGCCATTGAGTTGTGCAACAAGCATACCATGGATACAGTTTCAGTGGGCGCCGCGATCTCTTTTGCCATGGAATGTTTTGAAGAAGGAATTTTAACCACAGAAGATACTGGCGGGTTAAAATTGAATTTTGGTAATGCCGGGGTGATCATCCCCTTGATAGAAATGATTGCCCGTCGGGAAGGTATCGGAGATCTCCTTGCGGAGGGCGTGAAACGGGCTGCACAAAAGCTGGGCAAAGGTTCCGAAAAATTTGCCATGCACTGCAAAGGTATGGAATTTCCGGCCCATGAGCCCAGGGTGAAAAAAGGGATGGCCTTGACTTATGCTACCTGCCCCATCGGGGCAGATCACATGGGAGCGGAGCAAGACCCCGCTGTCACCAAGGGCGCGCCCCAGGTCCATTTTGACAGGCTGGCGGCAATTGACTGGAGGGGAACCCTGGATCTCGAAGGATTGGGCGATGACAAGGTACGCTTTAATTATCTAACTCAACTGCTGTTCAGCAGTTATGACTGCCTGGACCTTTGCATGTTTTGTACCCCGCCTAGAAGAGTACTCAGTTTTACCGACCTGATTAAAGCTATTGACGCGGTAACCGGGTGGGAGACAAGCCTGTGGGAAATCCTTAGAGTGGGTGAAAGAAGGATTAACATGTACCGCTACTTTAACTGTATGTCCGGATTTACTGCTGAAGATGATACCCTGCCTGGAAGAATATTTGAGCCCCTCAAAGGCGGTGTTTCTGATGGAAAGGTGGTTAACCGGGAAGACTTTGAAAAAGCGCTTAAGAATTATTACAGTTTGGCAGGATGGGATGAAGATGGAGTACCTACACCGGCCAAGTTGTTGGAACTCGACCTGCAATGGTTAATTGACAAAGTTAAGTAGAATTTATACTGCATCAGCTTAGGGGGTGATTTATAAAAGATCAAGATGAGGATTTAAAGCTTTAGCCAGTCTTTTTGAGAGGTAAGAGTTTCATAGGCTTTAATAATTTTTTAGGGGGTAAAATGAGTGAAAAAATCTTTAGCGTTTTTACTGGTAATTTCTTTGGCATTGGTGATGCTGGTTGCTATGGGTTGCGAAGGTGATGACCCTGTAGATGACCCTGAAAATGATGCTGTTGCAGCGGATTTGCCTTTGGTCAGGGCCAGCCACCAACCGTGTATGCACGCCCTACCCACATGGATGGGAATGGAGCTGGGATGGCCTGAAGAACATGGAATAGAAATTGAATACAGCTACTTTGCTTCAGGGGCTCCTCAGATTGAAGCCCTCGGTGCCGAACAGTGGGATGTAGGAGCTACCGGTACTGTGCCCATGTTCTCGGCAGCCAGGTCTTACGATGCTTATATGATTGCAGTTTCCAATGATGAATCAGAAACCAACGACATGTGGGTGCGCCCGGACAGCCCCATATTGGATACCAAGGGCTATAATCCCGATTATCCGGACATCTATGGAGCACCTGAGGATGTTGCAGGCGCAGAAATTCTTTGCACGACTATTTCAACAGGCCATTATGCAGTTGTGGCAACACTGGAAGCCCTGGGCTTGAGTGAAGCTGATGTAACTATTACCCATATGGAACAAGACGCCGCTCTGGCAGCTTTTGAGGCGGGTGAAGGCGACATCCTGCAGATGTGGGCACCTTTTGGCTTCCTTGCCCAGAATGAGGGTTTCGTTAAGATGTCTTCCGGAGCCCGTGCCGGAGCGATTATTCCTGGTGCAGTTATTGCCGATCGGGAATTTGCCGACGAAAATCCTGAGCTGGTTGTAAGATGGCTTGATTTGTATTTCCGCGGCCTGGAAAAAATGAAGTATGAATCGGATGAAGCCCTGGAATGGCTGGGTGAATACTACCGGGAGTACTGCGGCTTAGATCTTGACAATGAAACAGTAGCGCCCGAGCTTGACCAGGATGTCAGGCCCATATTTGACGTAGATGAACAAATCGCACTCTTTGAAGACGGGACAGTCCATGAATGGATGGAAGATCTGGCTGGCTTCTTTGTTGGTCAGGGAGTCTGGGAACAGGATGAGAAAGACTATGTAATCGAAGGCGATCACATCAATGTTGAATTCCTAAAGATGCTCGAGGAGCATAGAGCGGGACAGTAAGCGAACGTCTACTTTATATTCTCCGGGCCGGTTTAACCGGCCCGGAGAATATAAGCAAGCATGGAGGGGTAATATGAACAATGTAAAGTTGAAGAACAATTTTTTTACTGAAAACTATTTGTCCATACTGAGTTTAAGCTTTTTCTTTTTGTTCTGGTATTACCTGGTAGCTTCGGGCATTGTTAGTGACAGAATTCTTGCAGATCCCATCACTACAATCCAAACCTTTATTTTCAAGCTTACCAACACCTCACCTGAAGGTGCCACCCTGTTTCAACATTTACGAACCAGCCTTATTCTGGCCTTAACCGGCTTTAGCCTGGGTGCAGTAATTGGTGTGCCCCTGGGCTTGTTAATGGGTTGGTACAAGCCTGTGGACGCCCTGGTAAGGCCATTGTTTGACGTTTTAAGGCCAATACCTCCAATAGCCTGGATTCCCATTTCTATCTTCTGGTTTGGGATAGGGATGTTTTCCAAGAGTTTTATTATTTTTGTTTCCGCTTTTGTTCCTTGTGTAATTAATTCGTATACCGGCATCCGGCTTACCAATCCAACCTTAATAAGGGTGGCAGAAGTATACGGGGCCTCTTACCGGGAAACTTTTTTTAGGGTAGGTGTGCCTTCGGCGGTTCCCATGATTTTTACCGGTCTTAAGCTGGCTTTAAGCACAGCTTGGATGACCCTGGTGGCTGCGGAACTGCTAGCAGCCAACGAAGGTCTGGGTTACATGATCCAGATGGGCAGAAGGCTGGCAAGGCCCGATATTATTATAGTCGGCATGCTTACGATTGGAGCAGTTGGCGCCTTAATTGCTTCGGGTCTACAATCTTTTGACAGCAAGCTTTCAAAGTGGAGGTCTTAAGTATGGCATTAAACAAAGTGGATATAAATGTTCAGCCCAAAGAAGAGGGCTATGTTCCCAAGTCCAAGAAAAAGACTTTTTCTTATATTCAAGTATTACCTGTAGTTTCCTTTGCCCTGGCACTTGGAATATGGTGGGTAATTGCAGAATTGGAATTGATCAGGCTGCCTACACCGGCTGAAGTTATAATGCAGCTTTATGTTATGGCCACCGGTACGGTTGCCGGCCAGCCTCTCCATTTTCATGTTTATATGAGCCTGCAGAGGGTTTTAATTGCCTTTGTAATTGCCCTGGCGGTTGGCATACCCCTGGGGACCATGATGGGTTGGAATAGACGAATAGAAAAGATATTTAATCCTATATTTGAAATCTTTCGTCCAATACCGCCGATTGCCTGGGTACCCCTGGCAATTCTCTGGATGGGTATCGGTGAGGCGCCGAAAATTTTCATAGTTTGGGTGGGTTGTTTTGTGCCCATGGTGGTCAACTCTTTTACAGGGATGCGTTATGCAGATAAACTGCTAATGGATGCCAGCCGCACCCTGGGAGCCACCCGTTCTCAGCAATTTTTTAATGTGGCTCTGCCTGCGGCCTTGCCTTCAATTTTTGCCGGAGTACAGAACGGTCTCAGTCTTGGTTGGATGTGCGTATTGGCGGCAGAGATGATTGCAGCAAGAGAAGGGGCAGGTTTTTTGATTCTGCAGGGCATGTATGTACGTAATGAAGCTATGATTGTTTCAGGAATGCTGATTATTGGGCTTCTAGGCTTTTTGATCGCTATTTTCTTGCGATATATGGAAAAAGTGATCACTCCTTGGAGAAAGGAGGAACTGGTATGAAAGAAATCATTAAATGTGAAAACCTTTGTAAAACTTTCTTTACAGAGGATGGAGAAGAAGAAGTCCTTAGAAACATTAACCTTTCTGTCAAAGAGAATGAATTTTTAGTTATCCTGGGTCCGGGGCAGTGCGGCAAAACAATTTTGCTAAACATTATTGCCGGATTGGAAACTGCAACATCAGGGCGGGTGCTTCTTGAGGGTGAAGAAGTAAAAGGACCGAGCCCTGAGCGCGGTATGGTGTTTCAAAGAATAGCCTTGATGCCCTGGAAAACGGTTATAGATAATATTGAACTTGGACCGAGGCTGAGGGGAGTGCCCAAAAAGACGAGGAGAAAAGAAGCCCTGGAGTTGATTAACATGGTGGGTTTGAATGGTTTTGAGAAAGCTTACCCCCATGAATTGTCAGGTGGGATGAAGCAGAGAGTGGGGATAGCCCGCGCTTATGCCAGTAACCCCAAGATACTTTTGATGGATGAGCCTTTTGGTCACCTTGACGCCCAGACCAGGTATTATATGGAAGAGGAAATTTTGCGTATCTGGGAACAGGACAAGCGGACTGTTATTTTTGTGACGAACAATATCGAAGAGGCGGTGTACCTGGGTGATCGGGTATTAATCATGAGCAAATTGCCCGGAACCATAAAGGATGAGCATCAGATACCCATGGAAAGGCCTCGTGATTATACCGATCAAGCTTTTCTAGAATATCGGCAGGAAATTTCCGAACAAACGGAGCTTGCTTTATAAGGAGGGACAGCATGAATCAGGAAGTTAGCAGTATAACGAAATTGGAAGAATATAAGAAAAGTAGAGAAAAGAAAGTGGAAGTCAGGGATCTCATCAAGGCTTTTGATGATCTTTTGGTCCTGAACGAAGTAAATTTTGATATATACGATGGAGAATTTTTGTGCATTGTCGGCCCCACAGGATGCGGCAAAACAACATTTCTTAATGTGCTGGCTAAGCTTTTGCCGGCTACGGAAGGAGACATTTTAATTGACGGGGTTTCGGCAGATCCGAAAAAACACAATATTGCTTTTGTTTTCCAAGAGCCTTCCTGTATCCCCTGGCAAACTGTCGAGCAAAATATTCGCTTTGGCCTGGAAATCAAAAGACTTCCTGCTAATGAAATTAATAAAAGAACAGAAATGGTTATGGAGCTGATCGGCCTTACCCGTTTCAGGAATTACCTACCAAAAGAGCTGTCCTCAAGCCTCGAACAGAGGGTGGTAATTGCCCGTAATTTTGTTATGCAGCCGGACATCATGCTTATGGATGAACCATACGGTCAGCTTGATGTTAAACTCAGGTATTACTTGGAAGATGAGCTGATTAAAACGTGGCAGGAGTTAAAGCCAACAGTTCTTTTCATCACGCATAATATCGAAGAAGCGGTATACATGGCAGAACGGATTCTGATTCTATCCAACAAACCGACAACCATAAAATCAGAAGTAATTGTGGATTTACCAAGGCCTCGTAATTTTGCAGATCCAAGTTTTGTGGAAGTAAGGGATCATATCACAGATCTTATTAGATGGTGGTAAAAGTTTGCCTTTAGAGTTTATTAATTAAGGAGGACTAATATAATGATCAGTACATTTTCTGTCCCTACCAAATTGGTTTACGGATTAAAAAGCATTGATAAGATTGGCGAAGAAGTAAAGCTTTTAGATGCTTCAAGGGCAATGATTGTAACTGACCCGGGGGTTATGAAGTCAGGAGTGGTCGAACTAATCAAGCAGCACCTTGAGAATGATGGAATTACTGTTGAAGTTTTTGATCAGGTGGAGGCCAACCCAACCATTGAATGCATTAACAAGGCAAGCAAGTTTTTTGGCGAATATAAAGGCGACCTCCTTGTCGGTATCGGTGGAGGAAGCTCTATTGATTCGGCTAAAGGGGTTGCTTTTACGGCCACCAACCCGGGTGAAATTATAGAGTACGAAGGCGCTGACAAACTGAAAAACCCCACCCTCCCGGTGGTAGCTGTACCCACGACTGCCGGAACAGGTGCTGAAGTAACCGGTTCAGTGGTGATAACCGATACTGCAAGAAACTATAAAATATCGGTTCGCAGTCCCTTAAACATACCTAATGTTGCTATTCTCGATGCCAGCTTAATGGCCGGCCTGCCTCGCCAGGTTGCGGCAGTTACCGGGATGGATGCGCTTTCTCATGCTGTTGAGGCTTATACAACCACAATTGGCACTCCTGTTACCGATGCCCTGGCTATAGGGGCTATAGAAATGATCTCAAGCAACCTTCGTAAATTTGTTGCCCGCCGTGACAACCTCGAAGCCGGAAACAACATGATCGTGGCCAGTGCCATGGCGGCAATGTCTTTCATGTGGGCGAGGGTGGCCACCGTCCACGCTATGGCCCATACTTTAGGTGGCCATTTTAATATTTCTCATGGGTTGGCCTGCTCTATTTTAATGCCCCATGTTATGGAGTTTAGCCTGGGTGGCAACATTAACAAGTATGCTGATATAGCAGCGGCTATGGGCGAATCGCTGGAAGGACTTTCTCCAGGCGAAGCGGCGGCAAAATCGGTGGAAGCTGTAAGCAAGCTGAGCAAGGATATCGGTATTCCCCAGAAGCTTTCAGATGCAGGGGTCAGTGAAGATAAAATTGAAGCAATGACCAAAGACGCCATATCAAGCGGCATTTGTGCTTTTAACGCTGCTGAAACCAACCAGGATGATGTTAAGGCTCTGTTTGAAAAGGCCTTGTAAAGGTGGGCTCGAGCATATGAAGCTTGAAATCTCTTTGCCATATTCAACCAGCGAAATTGTGGGTACAAGGAAGCTGAGCCTTTCATTTGAACAGGATCAGGTCAGCTGGGCTGATGTCATCAATTGTCTTTCCAGGATGCATGGAGAGAAGGTTAAAACAAGCTTGCTCGACAGCGAGGGAAACCTGCAGTATCATTATTTTGTTAACGGTAACAGCCAGGATCCCAGAGAACCCCTAAAAAACGGTGATCATGTTTTACTAATGGAGCCTATTTCCGGGGGATAAACATGACAGTTTGGATGTTTCATTCAGGCTGCCGGCGCTGTTCCATGATTATATCCGGGAGGTAATTGTATGCAAGATGATAGAGATGATAAAAAAACATTTGATATTGAAGAAGACTGGTTTGGCTGTATTATAGGCCTATCCATCATATTGATTATAATAATAGTAATGTAAAAAGTACAACATGATTGTTAAATTCTTCATAACAACATTTGATCCTCCCGGGAGGTAGTAATTAAATGGCCAAAATACCTGGTGAGCAGTATGGAAGTTGGAGTAATTACATAAAAAGCATCTTTCCAGGCTTGCTGTTTTGCTTTGCGTTAGGCGTTTTAGCGAGATGGATCGATGTTAATGTAATTCCGGAACAATTGTTCATCGTTAATTATGTGCTAATTGCCATTTTGCTGGGATTAATCATTAAAAACACTGTTCCCGGCCTGGGATTTCTTGAAGCCGGCATTGATTTTTCGGCTAAAATATGCCTTTTTATTGGAATTGTCCTCATGGGCGCCGGTTTAAATTTAGTCGAAATCTTTCAAGTTGGCGGCAGTGCAATAATCATGGTGGCAATATCAATTACCATGTGTATTTACATATGCGGTTTTTTAGCCAAAAAAATATTTGACAATGAGCGTTGGGGGCACCTGGTAGGTACAGGTATAGGGGTTTGTGGTGTTTCAGCAGTGATTGCTCTTGCGCCGGCCATAAAGTCCAGGGAAAGGGAGATCCTTGCCGCTATAGGCGCGGCCCTCCTGACCGATGTAATGGTACTCTTGCTGTTGCCCACAATCGGACATCCACTGGGCTTTAGTGATACTCTGGCCGGCTATATAGCCGGGATTGTTCCTTCCAACACGGCTCAATGTATAGCGATCGGCTATGCTTACAGCGAGCCGGCTGGAGCTATTGCTACCATTGTCAAGTCTGCACGCAATGCTTTTATGCCCATAGTCATCCTGGTTATGACCTATATCTATACCCGGCGAGGGCTGCCCGTCGGCGAGCAGGTTCGGCTCGGACTGTTGTGGAGTAAGTTTCCCAAGTTTGTATTAGGTCTGTTAATTGCGGCAACCATTGGCACCCTGGGTTTTATATCCGCCGAAGGGGTAGCTCTGGCCGGTAACCTTTCTACCTGGTTTTTTGTTACCTGCTTTGTCGGTATTGGTGCCGGTATAGACCTTAAGAGCATCGGAACCCAGGATTTAACTGTAATCGGTTTTGGCTTTGTAATGACCATAATTCTAGGGTTGTATGCTTTTGCTTTCAGCCGGTTCATTCTGCTTTTGTAGGATGATGTCCAATTATAAAGAACATAACCGCTTTTATAAAAAAGAGTTTTACTGAGAAGCTTGTAGATTGTATGCAAGTTGAAGTCACGACAAAGTGTAATCATCGGTGCACCTGCAGGGGTGGGGTGAACCGCTGCTTCACCCGTCAATTTTGTCCATGCTGGAGGTTGCCAAAAAAGTCGGAACCCGGGTAAGTTTTACCACTAACGGTTCGCTGCTCGGCGCTGATATTTGTAAAGACATAATCAGTCTTGGTGTCGATGCAGTTGGAATTTCTTTAGCGGGGGCCATTTCAAAAACCCATGAGTGCATTAGGCGGGGCTCTCATAAAGAATTTTTTGTGGTGAAGAACATGTGATTGAGCCCCTGTCCTTTGGCAATATTGGAGATTCCGGTATAAATGAAATATGGCAAAATGAAGAGTACCTAAAATTTCGCAGTGCACATGAGGATAGAATAGTTCTTGGCCAAGATTGCCTTGCCAGGCAGTTTGACCTCTTTGATTTTCCCGGCAGCGTTCGGCGCCGGAACGGGAATTGTGATAGAGAACTAAGCAGACTCCTTAAAGACTATCCTTATCCCGAAACCTGTCGTTCTTGTTATAAAGCTTACGGCATCTAAACCGGAGCAAAAGCAGGCTGTCATAACCATGGTCTTCTTTTAAAAGGGAGTTTTTTGAACAACCGGCTATTTTTGCAAGATTGATTAGCATTCAAAGCCGATGGAGGTTAATTCCATTCACAAAATGTGGTTATATTTATTGGCGGGCCCCCTGGCATATATTATCATTGTTATGGCACCGGTGGATTATGTGGATCCTTCAGCCAGGTCAGGTATTGGACTGGTCATATGGATGGCCTTTTGGTGGATAACAACACCGGTTCCGATTTCAGTTACAGCTTTTGTGCCGCTGGTCGTTGGTTCGATCACCCCTTATGTGGCTGTTGAGGATGTGCTCAGGTTTTATGCCAGCCCGATCGTGATTCTCCTGATCGGGGCCAATATGATCACTGTAGCCTGGGCTTCCAGCGGGCTGGATAAACGTATAGCCCTGTTTGTGCTTTCTAAATTCGGCACTACGGTAAAGTACCAGATCATGATCTGGTATGCACTCTCGATTTTTTTAACCATGTTTTTGCCCAATACGGTTGTAGCCACGGCTTTTGTGCCAATAGTAATTTCCATGTTGAGATATGTGGGGATAAAAGACAATCAGCTTTCAACCAACCAGATTGCCACCGGCTTCTTGTTGGCCATTGCCTGGGGTACCAGCATAGGCGGTTTCGGATCGCCGCTGGGCGGAGCGATGAATCTTGTGACCATTAACTTAATTCAGGATTTGGTGACAGGTGAAGAATTTATGTTCTTTGCCTGGGTGGTGAGAATGTTTCCCCTCCTCATCCTTCTTTCCATTCCGATCTTGATTTATCTTTTTTCTTTTCCTTATGAAACTGATGTTTTGGAAGGAAGCAAGGACTATTACAGCAAGGCTTACAGAGATCTTTCATCATTCAGGCAGGGCGAAAAATGGTCGTTAATCATATTTGGTCTGGCCTTAGTAACTGTTTTTATGCGGCCACTTTATGCAGAGCTTATCCCGCAGCTGGAACCAGCTTATGTATTTTTAATATTCGGGCTGTCCACGTTTGTAGCGCCTGCAGGTAAAAACAAGCGGTTACTGACATGGGAATATGCCGAATCAAGGATGATGTGGGGCCTGTTTTACCTTTTTGCCGGCGGCATAGCCCTTGGCAACTATATAGGGCTGTCTGGGGCCGATGAATTTTTAGTACGAATACTTTCTCCGGTAATAGGTGGCGGTGGCCTGCTCGCTGTGGCGGTATTCGGGGCACTTGCTTTACTCTTAAGTAACATATCCAGCAATACTGCGGCTGTTGCGGTGGTTATCCCATTGGTCATTCATTCAATGCAGGCCATCGGAATAAATCCGATCCCTTATGCCTACATTGCCACAGTAGCAGCCAATGCTGGTTTAATACTCCCTACTTCAGCGGGCCGCGCTGTTGCCGTGGGTTACGGATTGAGCAGTCGGATAATGGCCGGGCGGGGTCTGTTTATAAGCGGTTTTCTTTATGCCATCCTGGTTTTATTCGGTTACCTTTTTTTACGGTACTGGCCGGTCTTTTCAACTGCCGGTTAGTAAACGATGCGTTAATTGATTGGAGGCAAACAAATGGCCGGCTTAAAAATTGAAATGCCTTACGGCAAGGGAATGAAAACTGGCTGCATACCTGGCAGTTACAAGCTGGAAACCATCCTTCCTGAAAAAGCCGACAAAGCCGAAGATCTAGGCCGGGAATTGCTTCGCGCTTTAAACAACCCCATCGGTGAGATAAATCTTTCTGGACTGCGTAAAGCCAAAAAAGTAGCCGTGGTTGTTAATGATATTACAAGGCCTGTACCGACCCGGGCTGTGCTGAACTCGCTATTAGAGTGGTTTCAAAATTTTGGCATTACTGCTTCCCAGCTGGTAATTATGATTGGCAACGGACTGCACCGCAGCGCAACGAAAGAAGAAGTAGCTTATCTCCTGCCGAAAGATGTTGTCGCCAACAGTTCAATAATCAACCATGACGCTTACGACCAGGACAGCCTGGCAGAGCTTGGTTCCACTTCCCGGGGGACACCGGTCTTTATTAATCATTCCTACCTGGAATGCGACTATCGTATTGTGATTGGGATGATTGAACCGCACCAGTTTGTTGGTTTCACCGGAGGGGCAAAAGGTGCAGTAATCGGTCTCGGGGGGGAGCAAACCATCGGGGAAAATCACAAGATGTTGATCGATGAGGGCGCCTGCCCGGGAAATACCGGCGGTAATCCTGTAAGAGAGGATATTGATGAAATCGGCGGAATAATCGGCATAGATATGATCCTCAATGTTGTGTTAAACTTAGAGAAAGAAGTGGTTAAAGCGGTAGCCGGGCATTACATGGATGCTTACCGGGAAGGGCTAAGAATATCCGAGTCCCTTTCGCAGGTCCACTTCCATGGTCCTGCAGAGCTGGTCATCGCCACCCCCGGGGGCTATCCAAAGGATGCTAATCTGTACCAGGCCCAGAAAGCCCTGTACCATGCGGAGATGGTGGTTAAAGAAGGTGGTACAGTAATTCTGGTTGCCCGCCTCAACGAGGGTGTCGGGGATAACCTTTTTGAAGATAAGCTTGGGCAATTTAGATCACCTGATGCTGTGCTCGAAGACTTTTACAGCCGCCCCTTTAAGATTAGAGCTCATAAAGCTTACCTCTGGTGCCGCACCCTGGTTAAAGCGCGCACGATCCTGGTCTCTGCTGATGTTCGTAAGGACCTGCTGCAGATTATGAAAGTCGAGTGTGTTCCTTCCCTGCAGGAAGCACTGGATGTCGGTCTTTCAAATCTTGCTCCCGATTCAAAAATATGTTTAATGCCGAACGCCTTGTCTGTAGTCCCGCGTTTAAAGGCAAACTGAGCTGAAGGTTTAGGAGAAGCAGGATGATCTTTGTTACAGTCTTTTTTATAATTTTAGCTGGGGTGATCATCGGTGTAAGCGGAATAGGAGGATTTTTGTTCCCTCCCCTGGCGATGTCTTTGTTTAACATCAGTGCTAGAGAAGCCATAGCCACCTGTCTGGGGGGGTTCATTATCCTCTCAAGCAGCGCTTCAATAATATACTTACGGAATGGGTTTGTAAATAAAGAATATGTATACTTGATCTTGATTGGAGCAGTGCCGGGTGTTCTGGCAGGCCTGGCCATTAATATTAATATTGAAGAATTGTATTTGCGACTTTCACTGGCTGCACTCCTGCTGGCTGCGGCAATTATTTTGGGTGCCCAGGAAGCAAAAAAGAAAAAAAAACCTTTGAACTCCATGCTGGATGTAGAAGAAATGCCCCGGCTGGGTTTCTTAGGTGGTAAGCATGCTCTTGTTACAGCTGGGGCACTAGGGGGGATAATGGCTGGCTTCATGGGAGTTGGAGGCCCTATAGTTACCATTCCATTTATGGTATATGCCGGATATCTTCCAAAAGTTTCTGTAGGGTCATCCATGTTTAGTTGTATTTTTATTGTAACCTTTGCATTTTTAGCTCATATTTCATACACCAGCGTGAATTTTGTTTATGTTCTATTGCTTGGCGGGCTGGGAGGTTTTGGTACCTGGGGTGGAGCGATGCTGGCAGGCAGGGTTAAGCAAGAATCTATTCGCATTGTGGTGGCTATTGTGTCATTGTTATCGGCGGTATATATAATCTACAACCTTTATTATTGAAGGTATGGTTTAGCTTGGTGCGGTTTTGAGCTGTCCGAGATACCGGTATGTTAAACAGGGAAGTTTTTTAGCATAATCAAACTTGTTAAGTATTTTACATAATACCAGTTTAGTGAAGGAGTGAAGGGTATTGTTTGAGCCTGTACGAAGGTCAACGGATTCTATGCAAAAGCGGGTTGCCTCTGTAATAAAAGATGCCATTATTAGTGGAGAGTTTAAACCGGGCGATAAGCTGCCCCCTGAACGGGAGCTGGCAGGTATGCTCAAAGTCAGTCGGGGCTCTTTGCGTGAGGCTCTAGTCCACCTGGAGGCGGCGAATCTTGTCCAGATCAGGCACGGAGTTGGGGTTTTTATAAAAGATGCCGATCAAGATACTTTAATTGCTGAATTTGCCAGACAACTGGTGCCGGATGAGATAATGATCAAAGAGCTTTTTGAAATTCGCCTTTTGCTTGAACCGCAGTCGGCTGCCTGGGCAGCTGAAAGGGGAGCAAGTTCGATCATTCAAGAGCTGAACGATTTGCTTCAATCCGTTAAGGAGAAAATGGAGAACCTGCCGACTGGACAACTAGCCGTTTTGGCCAAACACGACACTAAATTTCATCTGCTTATTGCTGAAGCATCAGGGAACACAATAGCAAAGACAATTATGAACAACCTTATGGGCGCGCTGGCGGAAAGCAGGGCCAAGGCAATGACCGTTCCCGGCAGGGCGCAGAAATCGTTAGATGATCATATTTACATTGCTCGAATGATTTCTGATCGGGATCCTGAAGCTGCGGAAAATGCGATGAGAAAGCACCTTCAAGAAGTGGCAAAGGATGTTGTAACCTCCTACGTGCCGGGTTGAAAATATATGCTTAAAACTGTTTTGACCAGCCTGCGTTAATATAAGCTGGAACATGGGTCTTCAGAGCTTCCGGCAGTAGCTGGCATTAATCCTTTTTTCTGCCATGGAATGCAGCAACGGGAGGGTTTTCTACTAATACGGGTCGTTCTGGCCTTTAACCGGTCGGGCGCCCCGCTATTTCCATAACCCCTTTTCTGACACAAATATAAATAGCCTTGCCCCGGTTTTCATTTCCCGCTTGCCTGTTTTAATGTAAAATAGAATAGCAAATAATATGCAGGTAAACCTTTGAAGCTGTGGAAGGATGATCTAAATGAACTGGGAAATTCCTGAAGGTTGGACCAGGGTAACGGCGATTGATGCTCATACGGGGGGAGAACCGCTGCGTATATTTACTGGCGGTTACCCGGAGCTGCCGGGGGATACCATCCTGGCCAAAAGAAGCTATGCCCTGAAACACCTCGACCATCTGCGGACCGCCACGATGTGGGAACCGCGCGGCCACGCCGATATGTACGGTTGTGTAATTACCGAACCGGTCACAGATGACGGAGACTTTGGAGTACTTTTCCTCCACAACGAGGGATACAGCAGTATGTGCGGTCACGGGATCATTGCTGTAACCAGGGTGGCCCTGGAAACGGGGATGATCGATAGTTTGCAGGGCAGGAAAGAGATTAAGATCGACACCCCTGCCGGAAGGGTAACCGCCTTTCCCGGGTGGGAGGGAGGGCGGGTCACTGAGGTATCATTTCATAATGTGCCCTCTTTTGTTTATGCCCTGGATCAAGAAGTGAGCGTTGCCGGGCTGGGCCGGATCAGCTATGATATTGCCTACGGCGGCGCATTTTACGCTTTTGTTGACGCCGCTTCTGTTGGAGTTCCCCTGGATGCGAGCGGTTTCAGCCGCTTAATCGAACTGGGTACTGCTATAAAAGAAGCAATCGTGGCGGAGCGGGAAATCAGGCATCCCTTTGAAGAGGACTTGAGTTTTCTTTACGGGGTGATTTTTGTCGGAAAAGCCCGGGAAGCCGGCAACCACAGCCGTAACGTGTGCGTGTTTGCCGACGGGGAAGTAGACCGGAGCCCAACCGGGACCGGGGTCAGCGCCAGGGCGGCGCTTCATTTTGCCCGCGGCCAGCTCCAGGTGGGAGAGCCCTTCGTGGTGGAAAGTATTTTGGGAACCTGCTTCAAGGGAGAGATCACGGGAGAAACTGAACTGGGGCCTTACCGGGCGGTAATTCCCAAAATAACCGGCTCGGCTCATATCTGCGGCTACAATACCATGTTAATTGACCCGGAAGATCCACTGGGGCAGGGTTTTATTCTGCGCTGACCATTCTTAAACAGCACCAGGGGACGGTTCTTCTGTGTTCCATACGTCCTTAAAACGATGCTTCAAAGGACATTCGAATCGCTCTCATGGTGCCGTTTATCATTCAACAAGAGCAGCAGGCTAAGTTGCTTTACAAGTATAATATTATGGAAAAAAAGATCAGCTGCCTGCTGTTGAGCTATAAATCTTTTGAAATGATCTTAAAATATCCGGCTTCATGCTGCGGGAGGTGCTGAAATTATGAAAGCTAAGGTCGAAGGCTTGATAGAGGATTATATTGCTGATTTTTCTAAAACCAGCGCTATCAGCTGGGGCAAACCCCACACCGGTTATGCCAGGGCAGACGATCCGCTCTTTGCCAGGCTCAAAGAGATAGTCAGGCCCAGTCACGAACTGCCCCGGGATTTTCTTGATGAAGCCAGGACAGTAATCACTTACTTTTTGCCTTTCCTGGAGGAAGTGGTGGAGAGCAATAAAGAAGGCCGGTACAGTTCGAGATTGTGGGGGATAGCATATATTGAGACCAATCGCCTGATCAATGAAATGAACAAGTACCTGAAAAATGAATTAATCAAGATGGGTTACCAGGCTGCATACGTGCCGGCAACCCATAACTTTGACGAAGAAGCATTGATGAGCGACTGGTCGCATCGCAGTGCTGCCTACATCGCCGGGGTGGGCACCTTCGGCCTCAACCACATGTTGATAACCGAAAGCGGCTGCTGCGGACGAATAGGCAGCCTGATCACCGACCTGGAGGTGGAACCTACCCCGCGTTACGGCAGGGAGTTGTGCCTGTACCGGGCAGATGGATCATGCGGGCAATGTGTAAAAAGATGTGTTAACGATGCCCTGCATTTTGAGGGCCTGGACCGGCACCGCTGTTACAAGATGCTTTTAGAAAACGGGGAAAGGTTGAGCGACCTGGAAAGCCTGGCTGATGTTTGCGGTAAATGCCTGGTTGATGTGCCCTGTTCTACAGGCATTCCCCGGCCGGAAGAATAAATTATGAAATAAGCTGTTATGGGGGGATTAAAATGACCGCCATGAAAATGCACTCAAGAAAAAAACCGGCTACCATGCTGGCCGGGGCGGTCCTGTTGATGTTAGTTTTAAGCGCAGCAGCTGCCTGCATGCCGATTAACCAGGCAGGGGAAACAGAGGAAGAAACCCGTGAGGCTGAAGAAAAAAATAGCGATGAGCAAGAAACCCCCGGACTCAGTGCAGATGAAACCAGTATTATCGACACCGGTAAACTGGAGCCGGTAGAGGAGGAGGTAACCCTTGAAGAATGGGCGCCGATGCGCCTGATCATACCGGCCATCGATCTTGATCTTGAGGTGGCAAGTGACCGCCACAGCTACGATCCTGACCAGGTCGGGGAAGAGCCCTGGCAATTTTCTACAGATGACTATAACCACTGGATCCGCGAACTCATGACTCTGCTTAATCAAGGGCCGGTCCACTACCAGTTCAGCGCCCTGCCGGGCACTGAAGATGGCAATGTAGCCATAGCCGGGCACAGTCCCTCCCCGTGGTATCATTTCTATGACCTGGACATGTTGGAAGAAGGAGACCGGGTTTACCTGGAAACTGCCGGTTACCGCTTTGTTTACCGGGTAAGCGGTTTTGAAATTGTGGATAAATATAACTGGAACCCGCTTTTCGAGACTGATTATCCGGCCCTTACCTTTCAAACCTGTCACCCGAAGGATTATGAAGGCTTTGATCACCCGGAGCGGTTGATGGTCAGGGCAGAGTTAAAGCAAGTTTACTACCTTCCGGACTAATCACTGGAGGCGGCCGGGGTGCCCCGCAAAGGGGCACCGGCATTCTGCGCTGTCACCGGGTGGGTAGGTTTTATGGCCCGGTGTCGTAAAACTAACAAATCGTAAAGGAGAGGCAGAAATGATTATAACAAGACTGATCAATGTTGTTGATTCGCATACTGCAGGCGAGCCAACCCGGGTAGTGACAGGCGGGCTACCTCCCATCCCCGGTGAGACAATTGCCGAGAGAATGTCTTACCTGCAAAAAGAAATGGACAGTTTGCGAACCTGCCTGATGCAAGAGCCGCGGGGACACCGCGACATGTTCGGCGCAATCCTGACCGATCCCATATCATCTGAGGCTGATATCGGAGTTATTTTTATGAATGCCGGCGGTTACCTGGGCATGTGCGGACACGGCAGCATTGGCGCTGTTACGGTTGCTGTTGAAACCGGGCTGCTTAACGTTTCCGGCGATGAAGGTGAAATCGTGCTCGATACTCCGAGCGGACTGGTCAGGGCAGGGGTGAAAATTGAAAGCGGCCGGGTGACTGAAGTATCTATCATCAACGTTCCCTCTTTTCTCTACAAGGAAAAAGTAGTGGTGGAAATAACCGACTTGGGCCGGTTGCAATTTGATATTGCTTTTGGCGGCAACTTCTTCGCCATCATTCCCGCTGAAGATTTGGGTTTGAAAGTAGAGCAAAGTTATATTCCAGACCTGGTTAAGATCGGCATGCGGATCAAAGCTGAGATCAACGAGCAGGTTTCAGTGGCCCACCCGGAAAAGGCCCATATCAATGCTATCGAGCTGGTAGAAATTTACAACAAGCACTCCCGCCTTCATGCTTCTAACGCGGTTATATTCGGGCAGGGAGCGCTTGACCGGTCGCCCTGCGGGACCGGGACCAGCGCCAAACTGGCTACCCTTTATGCCCGGGGTGAAATAGAAAAAGGGGAAGAATATCTCCACGAAAGCGTTTTTGGAACTAAAATGCGGGCCCGCGTCCTTGAGGAAACCATGGTGGGTAATTATAAAGCTGTGGTGCCCGAGGTCAAAGCCCGCGCTTATATCACCGGCTTCATGCAATTCGTTATTGATCCGGAAGACCCTTTGAAAGACGGGTTCTTACCGGGTGATTAAGGCAGGGTTGATTTAAGGCCGGGAATCATTTATGACTTGATGCAGGTAAAAACCTGGACCGGGTAGGAACCTTCACCCAGGAGGTAGGGGCTGTAGTTGTCCGTCATTTTGGTTTCTACGATCTCAAAGCCAAATTCCTTTAACAGCCTGGTCCAGGTTTCCTTACTGAACAGGCTCCCCTGGTGAAGGTCTGTATATACTTCCAGTTTTCCAAGGCGGCGGATCAAATAGATCATGGCTGCCTCGTAAATGCTGCTTTCCGGGTCGGGGCGGTAGTTATTTTCAAAAATAGTTATTTCAAGATCATCTTTTGAGCCGGTGTAGGCAAAATTATTTTCCTGGAACTCTTCCTTAAGCAGGGCGGTAAATAAAAACACTCCTCCCTGTTTCAGGTGCTTGTGAGCTGTAGATACTGCCTGCCTGGTATCTTCTAAAGTTAACATGTAGCCGATTGCTTCTGCGCAGGTCACGGCATCAAACTGTTTGTTCAGGTTGACGGTGCGCATGTCACCCTTAAAATATTGGGCTTCGGGGTTGATCTGCCCGGCCACCTCAAGCATGCCATCGCTGATATCCACCCCTGTAACCTGCAGGTATTTTTTGAAGGTATAGTCATTCAGCCCGGCCCCGCTGCCCAGGTGGAGCAGGGTTTTCGGGGCAATCCGGGAATTATCCCGGATCAGGCGGTACAACTTCTCGGTTTCGGCGGCATGTTCTTCCGGCGGGGCGACAATCGGGTCAACCCAGGCCAGTTCGTTGTAGCTGATCCAGTTACTGTTTTCCATGGCTTTCTCCTTTAAAATAATCAATATCCTTTTTGATTATCGCCAGGGAGCTGTCCCAGAAGTGCCGCGAGTTGAGGTCAATAGCGACCATCCTGGCCACTTCTGCCACCTTGTTCGTTCCGGTGGCGGCCAGCAGTTTTTTGTAGTCCTCCAGGAAGCTCTCTCCCCGCTCCAGGTACAGGGCATAAATGCCAAGACCAAACAGGAGCCCGAAAGCATAAGGGAAATTGTAATAATTGTTGCCTGCCATATAATAATGGGGTTTGTTCAGCCAGGCATAAGGGTGGAGGTAGCGGTGATCGAGGGCTTCTTTATATGCTTCTCTCTGTGCCTCTGTCATCATGTTGTTCAATTCCCCGACACTGAGGGAAGAATTCTTCCTGGCTTCAAAAAGCCTGGTTTCAAAGATATAACGGCTGTAAATGTCAACTATAACCTGCCCGGCATGGCTGATCCTGCCTTCAATTATAGCGAAAGCCTGGTCGGGATCGGCTTTTTTAAGGGCGGCGTTGGTTACAATTGTTTCACTAAAAATGGAAGCGGTTTCAGCCAGGGGCATGGGGTAACTGGAATTGAGGATGCTCTCCTGGTTTAAGCAGTGGCCGTGGTAGGCATGACCCAGTTCATGGGCAAGGGTAATCATATCAGTGAAGCTGTCCGTATAATTGCTCAGGATCCGGCTTTCGCCGATGGGATGGATGTTGGCACAGAAAGCCCCGCCCCGTTTACCTTCCCGCGGTTCAGCATCGATCCAGCTTTCAGAAAAAGCCTGCCTGTACAGATCGGCCATTTCAGTACTGAAACTGCCGATATTGGTGAGGATAAAATCACGGGCTTCTTCCAGTGTGAACTCCATGTCCACTTTGCCCATGGGGGCAAACAGATCGTAAAATGGCAGGCCATTTTCATGGCCCAGCAGCCGGGCCTTGGTTTTATAAAAGTCATGGAAGTGAGGAAGGAAATCCACCATGGCTTCGAGCATCGTATCAAGGGTCTCTTTTTCCATGCGCGAGTTGAGCAGAGTCTCATCAAGGGGATGGTTAAAGCCGCGCTTTTCGGTGAGAGTAAGCACTTCGCCTTTAATTCCGTTGAGCGATGCCGCCACCGGCTCAGCTATATCTTCATATGCTTTTAGCTCCGCCTCATAACCGTTTTGCCGCAGCACGGGATCCTTTTTAAAAGCCAGGTTCCTGGCTTCGGGAAGGGGCAGCTTTTTCACTTCGCCCTCGATTTCTACATCGACCATTAAGGTGGAGGTTAATTTTTGCTGCAGCCTGGTCCAGGCGGCAGAACCGCTTTGCTTCAGTTTTGAAACTATGGTTTCTTCATTTTCTGAGAGCAAATAGCGGCTTTTTTCGGCCAGTTCATAAAGTAAAAAGCGATGTTCCTGCAGCAGGGGCGAGCTTTTAGCCAGCCCGTCAAGATCTTCCATCCGGCCCAGCCACTGCTGGAATTTTACCCTGGGCGCAGTCAGCCGGGTGGCTTCCCTTTCCAACTGTTCGATTACCTTCAAACCCTCTTCGTTACGGGCATCGGTACTGACGGAGAGGTGGGAAAAAGCGTTTAACTTTGTATAAAGATGATAAAAATCTTGCATCTTCTCAATAAAATACTCTGCCCTTTTGCTATCATTTCCGAAATCTTTTTGATTCCAGTTTGCCAGGTCATCCAGGATCCGGTTTAATTTTTCCCGGTCTTTATGAAAAAGCTTATCATCGAAGCCCTGGTAAAGCCTGCTTAGATCCCAGTGTTTGTTCATCCGAACAACTCCCTTCATTGTTTTGCTGCCCCCAGGCGTTAACTGCCTGTAAAAGATGAAATCATCTTTGATTTCCAAAAGTTTAATGCCTTTATCATATCGTTTAATAAAAGCAAGATCAATATTTACTTGGAACGGATATTATTTGAAGTTAAAGATAAGGGTATAAATTTGGTCTCCAGGGGAGGGCTTTTTTCGGAAAGCTATACGGGTTTTTAATCTTTATGGTTCTATACGAACGGGGAGCTATGCTTGATCTAAAACAACAAGATCCGGCAGCGGTTTAAAGCTGCCGGATCGATGCTTTTTCTCTTAACGGACTTAAAATATAGCGTTAAAGGTTGATCATCCCGTAACCGCAGCTGGGGCAAAGGGTCGTGACCCGCTCGTAGGCCCCGCCTTTGCGCAGTTTTTCCAGGTCCTGCTTTTCTTTACTCTCCTGCTTGCTGCAGTTATGGCAGAGAATATGCCCGCACTCGGGACACCTGGTCCAGCCTTCCTCGGACTTCCCTGTATGACCGCAAGAACTACATTTAATTTCACTCATAAAGAATCATCCTTTCCGATTAAATCAAAGCTTGGACAAGGCCGGCTTTTGCCGGTAGGATAATTATACCGGATGTCAGCAGAAAAAGAAAAGGGCCTTAAAACCTACTTAAAGTTTACGCTGCCATAAGGAACAACTAAAAAAATGCTTGACACTATAACACATGTTATATATAATAACAGTAATTATATAACACATGTTATTTTTATGGAGGTGGTTATATGAGCCAACCGAGCGTTTATTCAAGAGATCAGATCATAGATGTTGCTTTTGACCTGGTGCGGGAGAAAGGGTGGCCTGCAGTCACTACCAGGGCTATCGCTAAAAAGCTGGGGTCATCGACCATGCCGATTTATTCCCATGTCCAGTCGGTGGACGAACTGGAAAAAGAACTGCGCATCAAGGCCAGGCAGCTTCAAAAAAGCTTCCAGCAGCACCAATACACGGAGCATGCCCTTTTAAACCTTGCTTTTGGATACGTGGTCTTTGCCCGGGACGAAAAGCAGCTGTTCCGCTTTCTGTATTTGGACTCACCAGAGCAGTTGGATTTAGAAAATGGTGAAGGGATAAGGGATGCATTTTTCCTGGAATATGGGTTAGACAGCGAAGAAGGGAGAGCGCTGATGGAAATGAAAACGAGCGGCCAGGAGACCCTGATCCAGTATACCTGGATATTTACGCACGGCCTGGCCACGCTGGTCAACGCCGGAACATTTGGCTCAAATTCAAACCAGGCCATAATGCGGTTTTTGATGAATGCTGGAGAAGCTTTCTACCAGTGGGACAGTAAAAAAGAAGGAGGAATTGAAAATGAATAATATTAAAAGTGTGGGTGGATTCACGGGCCGTTTCGCCCTGGCTTATTTACTATTTTATGTTGCTGTGGGGATTCTTTTCTTAAACCTGCAAAATGCCCTGCCCGAAGCGAGCAGGACAGCCCTGGAATTTTTTGAAACATATAACCTCGGGGTTGACAACCTGGCGGCCCAGTTTTTGCTCGGAGCCTTCTTAGCCCTGGTGCTTTACCCCTTTTACGATCTGCTTGTTAAAGGTGAGCGGGGCCTGCTGATCCTTTTTTTTGCCCTGTGGGGGGTGTCACTGCTGGGTAACCTGGAGCCAAAACCGGGCTCGATTGAGGGAATGATTTATACCCAGACCACCTTCCTCGAGCACTTCCTGGTTATTCTTGCCGGTGGGATCCAGTTCATATGCTTTTCCCTGGTTTTCCGGCGCTGGGAACAGCGCCAGGGACAGGGGGGCAGGCCCCCTGTCATGCCATTGAATGGGAAAAAGGCAGTTGAGAATGCCGGCAGGCAAGAAGGTGAGGCAGTTACAAGTCCGGTTGGAACAAGCCCGGCAGTTCCCGCCAAATGGCTGCGGGGTTATACAGTGCGCTTTACCCTGATCCATGTAATCATCTACTTGCTGGTCGGAAGCTTATTCTATGAAATTTCCGGTTATGAAGAAGCCCTGGCTACCATGGAAGCTTTCGAACTCTGGCGTCCCCTGGAAAGCCTGGGGATGGTAATGGCGGTATTTTTAGGACAAATAGGGCGCGGGGCTTTACTTGCTTTACTGCTCTTTGCCTTTTACAGCACTTACATGAGCAGGCATAACGGCTGGCTGCTTTTATTCGGCCTGCTTTTTGGTCTGAAGGTATTTCCAGCACTTTTTACGCCCTTTGAATCACTGGGTGAAGCGGTTGCAGAAGCAGCTGTGGGCCTGCCGGAAATCCTGGCCCAGACCCTGGTATTTGCCCTGGTCTTTTATGCCTGGGAAAAAAGAAGAAGCCGTAAAAAAGAAACCCTGGCCGCTTAGGGGCCAGGGTGAGGGTGCTGCACGGAGCAATTATCATTTAACGTCTTTGGCAGATAAATGGGCGAAGCGGCCCGGGCTGTTCATAGTTCTGGTGGCTGCAAGGCTGTTTTAAACTGCCGGAAAATATTTACCGGGTTACGATCCGCTCTGCATTGATTCTTTTGATCCATGCCTGGATTCGGATCCATTTTTGTAAACCAGTCTTGGCTTTTCCATCATAACCTTGGTATCAGGGGGCACGGATTCAGTCAACCAGACGTTGCCCCCGATTACTGATCTGGCCCCGATGACTGTATTTCCGCCCAGGATAGTGGCTCCGGAATAGATAATTACTTCATCTTCAATATCGGGGTGCCTTTTCTGCTTGCGCAGCTTATTGCCGGCATCACGGGGCAGGGACAGGGCGCCGAGAGTTACTCCCTGGTACAGGCGGACTTCGCGGCCGATAGTGGTGGTTTCGCCAATTACCACCCCTGTGCCGTGGTCTATAGCAAAGCGCTCCCCAATTTTAGCCCCGGGATGGATGTCAATGCCTGTTTTCCCGTGGGCATACTCGGTCATGATCCTGGGAAGTAAGGGCACATTATACTTGTGGAGCAGGTGTGCTACCCGGTACACGGTGATGGCAAAAATGCCGGGGTAGCTGAAAATGATTTCGTCATAACTGTTGGCTGCCGGGTCACCATCGTAGGCGGCCTGAACATCTGTGGCCAGGATGTTGCGCAGGGATGGTATATCTTCGAGCACCTTCAGTGATATTTCGTAACCTTCTTCACTGCACTCCCGGCAGCTCAGGTTGTAGCGGTAACAGTCGTGGCGGATACTGCTGATCACCTGTTCCGACAGCGCTGTAAAGAGCTGGTTTACAGACTGGCCCAGGTGGTAATTCATGTTGACCGGGTCCAGCTTTTCAGCATTGAAATAGCCGGGGTAGATAATTTCAAAAAACTTGTTGATTATATGGATTACCGATTCCTTGGACGGGATCGGCTCGTAGTCTACATGGCGGTTGCATTTTTCTTCGTTACAGTTTTCTATGATATTATCTATGACCCGGGGCAATTTTTCCCGGTATTTCATCAGGATTTCTTCCTCGTTTAAGCAAAGGCTTTCTTTTGTCATATGACGTTTATCCATATTTATAACCCTCCCGAATTGAAGCCAGCTAAAATATTCACTATTAAACTTATATAAATACTAACATATTTTATAATCTTTTTAAAGGGCCGCTTGCCTGGTTATTGTAAAAGCAGCCTGCCTGGATAGGGTTGTATATTAAGATTTCTTTAGCTCAATTAATGGGACCCCTGACATAACTGGACAGCAGGTTAACTGTTCTGCTGAGCCCTGTTGTGATCCCGGTGTGGCCTCTTTACCTCTGCTTGAAACTGTTCAGCAGCTTTGAAACGAAAAGAGGAAGCAAACTTTAAGTTTTGCTCCCTCTTTAAAATCCTGTAAGGTTAAATTTTATCTTATATTATCTTCAGCTATTAGTCTTGTTCAATTTCCATTTCATCTTCCATCTCTTCTTCCAGTTGCATTTGCTGTTCCATCTGCTGCTGCTGTTGCTCGTATAGTTCTCTTAGT